>CABZJG010000137.1 GCA_902525995.1 Paracoccaceae bacterium
AATCTGACTTCGCCACCGCGTCCCTCTTCTGCTACCGCAACTGCAATCGTATCTTTGTGGACATCCAGGCCCACATACAGCGTCTTGTTCATTTGCATTTCCTCCGTCGAACAATCCAGGTTCGTCGAGAAAAACACGGGCACTACGCCCGCCGCAAAAACGATCATCTGGTCTAACGCAAATTTTTAGAATTTAATAACAATGGGTTACGCGTTGTTCAGAATTGGAAATTTCATCGAAAAATTCGACCTTAAAAATCTAATAAATTCAAAGAGTTATTTTTCTTAGAGTGGTTTCCTGCACTGAGCCTTAACAGACCCCAAGACGTGTCCGACGCAAGCATTGAGGACAATGTTCGTTTCTTTGATAGTGAAATAGATCAAGAGGATGTTGTCAGGGGTCTTCGACAAGCGAAGGTCTGGGACGTCGTACAGAAGTTGCCTATGCAAGAGAGAACGATGATCGGCCGTGAAGTTGGCCCTCTATCAAGTGGGCAAAAGCAGAGAATCTTGTTAGCACGTTCCTTCGCAAAAAAACCCCAAGATTCTTTTCTTAGATGAAGGTACGAGTCATCTGGACAAGGATACTGAGAAGCAAGTGGCAAAAGCTCTTTCAGAGCTTGAATGTACCGTGGTTTGTATCACACATAATCCTAAATCCTATTTGAACTTCAACCGTTTTTTTTGGGTTCAAGACACCGCTGTACGAGAGGTAAACCAATCTGACATTGCCAACCTTGTAGGATGAAGTTTCCAAGGGCTAGTTCGAGTTACTCGAAGGCACAGTAGCATTTTTGTTAAGCCATTGCACCGAAGGTCTCGGCAAGAATTTTAAATCAGGATCAAAGGTGGTCAGGCTCCAGATTGAACCACTTGAAGCATCCCAAGGGTGATGTACAAAAATGGGTCGATCGACGAAAGCTATCTGACGGAGCATCATATTGGCTTTCTCATCAGATCGAATTAGAAACTCGGCTCCAAATATCCAACAGGAATGAGTTGATGGTACCCCACGCCGGATACGGAGAAAATCACGTGGAGAATGCACAAACTCTACTTGATACCCCAGCCGCTGAAATTGCATTTCTAAGCCGCTTTCAAAATATGCGCTACGACTACGCCGTGGTACGATGAACACAATATCCTTCTTGTCCCTTTTCGCCCAGCGGCTCGCAATGTCGAGCAAATCCTCGAAATAATTCAGGCTATGCCAAAATATTATCGCGCTAGGAACCGGCCAGCTCTCCTTATGGAGGTTTTCAGTATCTTTACTAGTAAACCCCTTCTTGAAACGCCGAAATCGACGATACAACAAAATGTTATTCTGCAAAATTCGCGGTGTTAGCCCACTTTTAGACAGTTGATGATGGTTGAAAACAAATCGGGATATATAAAACAGCCAAGAGAAGACTTGGCGAAGCGGAGTAAAAAAGAACAAACGCGATGACATTCGCAAAGCAGTCTGTTTCATATTGTTCGCTTGACAAACCAACAAGACAGCTCCTAGCAGCATAGCTGCAAACCAAATAAGCGTGGAGCTGATCTGGGCGTCCGTTGGCGCATCTATATCAATTCCGCCAATAATTGTAACAATACCGAAGTTCCAGAGAAAATGGTATATCGCCCCCCACCAAAGGTTCCGGTCTATGATCGTTCGATAAACGGTTGTCAGCAGAAGGATTGAAGTCAGAAAAACCCTAAGATCGAAAGTCTGACCGTGCGAATAGATAAACAGTGCATATATTGCCAATCCAACAGGTAGGCGGAGATGGCGAAATGCAAGCACAGAAAACGAAACAACGTAAATAAATTGTTCCGCGACTACCCCTAGGAGATGGTATGCGGTAGCCAGCGGGACATCTTCTTTTTGGGAAAAGAAAAAAATAGCGCCGGTAGACGCAACAAAGACGAGAGCATGTGAAACTGAAACACCCTTAAAGTACGATAAGCGCTCTATCATCTCTTGCTTTGTAAAAAAAACCGGAAGCAAAATGGCCGGAAAAATAATATATCGAGATGAAAACACAAAAAGATAGAGCGGAGACTCTATGTCTGAGATGAGTGGCGGCGGGAGTGTTATTTCTAAGCTGATTAAGATGACATAAGAACAGACAAATAAAACTGTACGGAAGGAAACAGTCAGCCTTAGATCAAAGAGACTCATTTTGTGGCTCTTGATCCTTTTCCTTCAATTTCCAGCTAAATGCGGAAAACCTGTCTACTCCAATTACAATCAGCGCGAGATAAACAAAGCTGATGCCAGTGCTAGATAATTCATACAGTCCAGTCGCAGCACCAATATAATCCATGATCAGTAGAACTGCATAAATCCAAAAAGAAGCAAACAAAGTAACTCTTATAATATGCAGGCCAACTTCCATAGGAACCTCAATTCGCTTTAGTATTCTCTTTAAATGGGCTCGTCCAATTTCTAGACGAACCCAAGTTTCAGTTCAAACAATTAGGATCCGCCGCCGCTATCGCCACCGCCATCATTGTCATTACTGCTGTCGTTTTTTTTGCTCTTATCATATTGATCTTTGGCGATAGCACCGCCCAAGCCAACAACAAAAGCGCCGATAATTTCTCCGATAATTTTGCCCTAGCCGCCAGAAATATCGTTAATTTCAGCTGTGTCTAGTTCACGCATAGTGAGTTCCTTCAATTAAAATTGAGATGTCATACCTTTGGCAGAACCTATTTAGGAGCCGCCACCATCATTATCATTGTTATCGTTCAAACGATCATTGACTTCTTGGCCAGCAAACCAGCCGCCCAGTGCAGCGGCTCCCTTTGCAATCGTTTGAGATATTGCTTTTCCCAGCTGTCCCATGATTAATCTCCTTTAAAATATTGATTTTAGGAACCGCCGCCGCTGTCGCCGCCGCCGTCATTATCATTGTCGTTTCCGCTGTTGGTACCGTCACCTAAAGGCTCTGCTCCCCCTAGCAATTCGGCAACAGCACCTGCAATAATGCCGAACACTCGCCCCCAGCCGCTGCCGCCTGAAACGTTGTCGAGCTCGCCAACTTCTAACTGTCTCATATCGTTACTCCAGTGAATGTTAATGGAATCAATTTCCATCATTATGCATCCCTCTTATTCAGAATCTGAGAATTGCTTTCTTGAATATAACTGTCAATACAGTTCAGGGTTCCTTGACTTGCGCAGCTTCACCCCAACAAGTCTGTTGCTGGATTTTCTGTGATTTCCACATCATCGTAATACTGCTGTGCCTGTGCAACAGATCGATGCAGGGACAGTCGCATTGCCGCCTGAATGGGCGCACCATCCAGTGCAGCCTGTGTCAGAAAGCCTGATCTTAAGCCATGTGGGGAAGCAAAAGAGGGGTCGAAGCCCGCCTCAATCAAGAGGCGCTTAATGATTTGGCTGATCGCGGCTGAAGACAGTTGCTTGCTCCCTAGTTTTCCACTTCTTGTAATCCGGCGAAATACCGGGCCTTCCTTAATTTCCCCGGCATCTAAATAGGCAACAAGCCCACGCGCTGCGCGACCTTTCAACACAAGCTTGGGGGTTTCACCCTTTTGCGTGGTCTTTGTACTGAGAAGCTGAAGTCCGACCATGCCGGTGGTTTCAAAGTTCGTGAGGTCAATATCTTCGCGCAATAGAGAAACTATTTCGCTGCGGCGACGGCCCCCAGATGCAAAACCAACAAGCAAAACAGCTCGGTCGCGCAAACCGCGCAATCCTGATCCAGAAACTTCCAGCAGTTTTTCCAAAATATCACGGGTAATCGGATGCGCTGACTTGGGGGCAGGGGGGCGGGCGGCCGCTTTACGCGCCTTGGATCGAGCTTGACGGACAAGCGGCGCCTCAAAAGGGCTTTGAAGGTTGCGCATACGGTGAAAGATCCGCCAGGAGGCAATGCGGCGATCAAGTGTAGAGGGGGCAGGGCAGTCAAATGCCTTGCGCAGTCCCTTTTCAATCAATGCTTCTGCCGTTTGTTGCGCAGCGCTCTGCTCATCGCTTAAATCGCGGCTGTGATCGAGTATGAAACGAAGGCCAACCTCTTCGCGCTCTGGCCAATTCAAAGTTTCCCCAAAGGACAAATCTTTCCAAGCGGTAATATATATCAGATCTCGCTCGTAAGCGCGCAGGGTGTTCTCTGGAGTGCCTCGGATATAAAGATCTTCCAGAGCTGCACGATCTTCGCTGTTTAGTGTACCAAGCGCTGTAGGATTGAGTGGGGCAGGGTGCGTTTTCATTTCGTAGATTTGCCCTTCATGATCTAATACCACTTCGTACACTTACTTTGGCTAATCTTTGCTCAAAATATGTCCGAAAAACCTCATTTTCTTCATATTCGGTTGGCGACTTCCATATCGCCCCCAAACGCCCAACAAGACCTGCTATCCAATCTGCTGCCTGCATTGTTTGATATCTATGACTTTCCACCTGAAATGGTGGTTCAACTAATTTAGACCGGGATTCTTTACCATACATTACTATCGACGCTTCTGTGATGAGTGCAGAGCGTTGATCATGCTCATCTAACGTGAGTAAGAAGTTTTCCTGCGGAACACTGGCGGTAAAATGTTGGTCTAAGCGTTTAATCGCTTCGCGAATTGCGTATTTGTAAATTTGGTTGGCTTCATGTTTTAAAGGAACGTCTTTTTTCGAACTTCCTACATAGAATACAAACCCATCCAATTTATCAATTTTATTAAAAAGGCGGTTTGTGAAATTGCGTAATTCTCGATATTTTTTTACATTAGTTGCCGTGTAGAGGCTTGCGCCTTTTTTTTCCCAGGTGGCTGGGTGTTTTTGGGATCTATTTATTTCAAACTCTAGAAGTGAACATTTTTGTTTATAAAACCATGTTCCAAACCCACGGACTTCAGAAACAGGTAAAGCAAAGCCAGCCAATCCAAATACAGGACTCTCGTTATAGATCGAGTGGTCTCTGGTAACGTACGGACCAATATGCCCAAATTCATCTAAATAAACGATATAAGCCATATAATACCTAAAAACACGAAAGCCCACGCTTAAGCGTGGGCCTCGGAAAGAAGGCAACCGAGATTGCGCTTCGAAATAAATATAGGGTTTTTCCTACAGAATGTAAACAAGGGTATTTCTTCGTAAGCTCTCTTGACGAGTTTGTTTGTTTTAAATGCTGCTTCATGCGTTAATCTTGACTGTAGGCGTTATTTTTGTCAATAT
>CABZJG010000138.1 GCA_902525995.1 Paracoccaceae bacterium
AGGGTATATCAGCCAAAGGGTTTTCACATGAATTCATTTAATCTTTATCAATTCACGTCACTTCAGGCGCAGCTTTTGGTGCAATTGCTAGCACAAAAATTTTTGACTGAATTAAAGCGTAAAGCGCATCCAACGCCGTCGGGTCGAACCCAAAACAGTCCTGCCGCGCGCTCTAAACCCGCCGTAGTGGTTGACTTGAGCTCTGCAGCAAGAGAGATTTTAAAATATAAAAGAGCACCCTATCTGTAGATGATGGCCCTTAAGGGTGCCAATACCTCCTTAACCGGAACAAGATGCACCACCCAGCACGCAAAACTTTGCGCAATGAGGATGGTTAAGCCAAACTTTTTCTTCAGCTTCTTTCAAGCTGCTGCCCATTTCAAATTGCCGATCATAAGCCAATAATGTGCAGGCCACCACAGTGGGGGCTTCGGCGCCCTTGCGCTTCACCACCATCCGGGAAGAAGCGCACATCGGGCTGTCGGCGGGTTTACCAAGAATGTCCCAACATGCCGTGGTGATTTCAGGAACTTCGACAGTTTCATCCATTTCTGGGAACAGGACACATTTTGCAGGATCACTCGCATTTATATCAAAGTAATTCTCGGCAAACAGCTGTGCGTATCCCCGCCGGGACTGGGTATCGCTTTCATCCCAAACCGTGCGTCCGGCAACAGTCATCTTGATCCCATTATCGCGCAGCCAGCTCATACCTTTAAGGGTTTTTAAAAAACTGCCTTTTCCACGTTCACTATCGTGCTTAGCAGCTGACCAGTGATCTAAGGAAACCCGAAGCGTGAGTTGGTTTGCAAAATTGTTTTGCAAAGTTAGCAAGCCGTTTTGCATTGATTTGCGCATCATTGGAAGCATCGCATTCGTCAGGATCAAAACCTGATAGCCCCTTGATAAAGAAATCCAGGCCAAATCAATCATTTCTGGGTTCATAAACGGTTCACCGCCCGTAAAGCCGATTTCACGAACGGGCCAGTTGCGATCGCTTACTTGATCGAGAAAATGCTCGACCTCTTTACTATTGATATACACCAAGCGGTCGTTGCTAGGAGAGCTGTGGATATAACAGTTTGGGCAGGCAATATTACAGAGCGTGCCCGTATTAAACCAAAGTGTTTCAGGGTTGCTCAAAGTCACCGATGCCCGTTCAGCCCCATCTGCCGTCACTTCGCGATGTTTGAATTTTTGTCCATCTACATGGACCGGCACTAATTTATTCATTTGCTCTCCAATGGTCTTGGATTTTTTTTACCAATCGTTTGACGCAGCGCAACCCCAAGGTGCCGATTTGACGCATTTGTGAACTGTCGAGGGCTGTAGACTTTGTTAAAAAGGTTCGATAAAGGTGCGAAAGTTGGCGCTAACAATATCAGGGTTGATGGTTGTCCAGCATCAGCTAAACTGACCAACAAATGAGGGTCTCAAAAATGGTTTCACGCGTCATTCCGGTCGAACCTTTTGATTTGGTGATTTTTGGAGGAACGGGTGATTTAGCGCGCCGCAAAATCTTGCCAAGTTTATTCCGCCGCTTTATTGCAGGTCAAATGCCTGATGGTGCCCAAATTATTGGCGCTGCGCGTGCTGAGTACGATGCTGATGGATACCGTGAATTTGTCAGACAGTCGCTTTCAGAATTTGGACCTAACGACGCTTCAAAAGAAGTGACCGAGGCTTTTCTAAATGGTTTGGGTTATGTGGCTGTGGATGCCAAGGGAACCAACGGCTGGCCAGAGTTGGCGTCAAAGATGCGCGATGGTCATGTACGAGCATTTTATTTTTCGGTTGCTCCCGCTTTGTTTGGTGATTTGGCTGACCGGTTGCACAGCTATAAAATTGCGCTTCCAGACAGCCGTATTGTGGTAGAAAAGCCCTTCGGCCACGATCTCGGGTCAGCAAAGCTTCTCAATGCAACACTGGCGCAGCATTTTTCTGAAGATCAAATTTACCGAATTGACCATTATCTGGGAAAAGAAACTGTGCAGAACCTGATGGCTGTACGTTTTGGAAATCTGCTGTTTGAACCGCTGTGGAATGCGCAATATATTGATCATGTGCAAATCACGGTCGCTGAAACTGTTGGAGTCGACGGCCGGGGGGGATATTACGACACCTCGGGTGCAATGCGTGATATGGTGCAGAACCATCTGATGCAGCTTCTTTGCTTGATTGCAATGGAACCGCCCGCCCAGTTTGATGCAGATGCGGTGCGCGACGAAAAGCTTAAAGTCATCCGCGCGCTTGATCCGGTCTCACCGCATCATACAGTGCGTGGGCAATACAGCGCGTCACCTGATCATCCTGATTATCGTGCCCATGTAGGAAATCCCCGTTCCCGCACCGAAAGCTATGTGGCTCTCAAAACCCACATCAGCAATTGGAGATGGGCTGGAACCCCGTTTTATTTGCGCACTGGCAAGAGGCTGCGTGCGCGCAGTTCGGAAATTGCCGTTGTATTCAAAGAAACACCCCATTCTATTTTTGGCCCTGAAGCAGGAAGCCACCGAAATGCTTTGGTGATCCGATTGCAGCCTGATGAAGGCATTACAATGGATGTGACAATTAAAGAACCGGGCCCGGGGGGCATGCGTCTGATTGATGTGCCGCTTGATATGACCTTTGCAGAAGCGCTCGGACCTGAAGTCGGCGAGGTGCCAGATGCCTATGAGCGATTGATTATGGATGTAATCCGGGGCAATCAGACCTTGTTCATGCGGGGCGATGAACTTGAGGCCGCATGGGCTTGGACAGATCCAATCATAAACCATTGGGACGAAACAAAAGATGTGCCAAAGCCCTATGATGCGGGGGGCTCAGGACCTGAGGATGCCTTGATGCTGATGCACCGTGACGACAGAAAATGGCGGGAGATACGTTAATGCAATTAATCGAGTATCCCGACCGCGAAAAACTGGTCATAGAGCTTGCCTCGAAACTTACAGGTGATTTGAACGCTGCGCTTTTGCATCAAACACGAGCCACTTTAGTGGTTCCCGGTGGCACCACTCCTGGCCCTGTCTTCGATCTTCTTTGTGCCGCCGCAATTGACTGGACATCAGTCGATATAATGCTCAGCGACGAACGCTGGGTGCCGGAGACCAGCGAACGCTCAAACACACGGTTGCTGAAAGAACGTTTGTTTGTAAGCCGTGCTGCCGTGGCGGGTCATCTTCCACTTTATGCGCCTTATGAGCATCCTGAGGACGGGCTTGAAGAGCTCAGCACACAGATCCAGTCTCGATTACCGATTTCTGTTTTGCTGTTGGGCATGGGGGCAGATATGCACACTGCGTCCTTGTTTCCCGGTGCTGATCAGCTTGAGCGCGCGCTTGCATCAGACGCGCCGCCACTTTTGGCCATGCGCGCTCCTGGTGCGCCGGAGCCTCGCATTACCCTATCGGCGCCTGTATTGGATGCAGCTCTGGCCAAGCATATCGTCATTTTTGGCGCAGAAAAGCGTGCAGCGCTAGAACAGGCGCAGAATTTATCTGCCTCTGAGGCCCCTGTGCGTGCGGTTTTAAATGGCGCGCGCGTTCATTGGGCGGCATAATAGCCGCAAAACTGGATGCGGTTAAATGAGGATCAACACATATTTGAAACCCTTGCGGTGAATTGGGCGGCGCAAAAAGAGCGCCCTATTTTGTCATTGTTCGCCGGTGGTGATCGGGCGAGTGAATTTTCGGTGCAGGTGGATCAACTCCTTTTTGATTATTCAAAGACCAATTTAGACAGGGAAGCCCGTCAGGCTTTATTAGAATTGGCCGAAGCCCAAGGGCTTGCTGAAAAACGTGCGGCAAAGTTTTCGGGTGCACCGATTAATGCCACTGAGGGGCGCGCTGTTTTGCATAGCGCTTTGCGCAATTTCGGCAGCGATCCTGTTTTCGTTGACGGATGTGATGTGATGCCCAATGTGCGGGAAAGCCGGGCACGAATGGCTCAGTTTGCAGAGGCTGTACGCAGTGGTCAATATCGCGGGCAGGGCGGAAAAATCACAGATGTGGTCAACATTGGCATTGGCGGATCGGATCTTGGTCCTGCGATGGCCTGTTTGGCGCTGGCGCCTTATCATGATGGTCCGCACTGTCATTTCGTGTCGAACGTTGACGCGGCTCATATTGCGGATACTTTGCAAGGCCTTGATCCTGAAACAACTTTAGTGATTGTGGCCTCAAAAACTTTCACCACAATTGAAACCATGACCAATGCGCGCAGCGCATTAAAGTGGATGGCAAGCAAAGTTAGAAATCCAGCTGAGCAGTTTGCAGCGCTGTCGACAGCGGCGGATAAAACAGCCGAGTTCGGCATCAGCAAAGAGCGCGTGTTTGGTTTTGCCGACTGGGTTGGGGGGCGCTATTCAATGTGGGGGCCAATTGGCCTCAGTTTGATGATAGCTATCGGCCCGCAAAACTTCACCGACTTCTTAAAAGGCGCTGAAGCGATGGACCAGCATTTTCAGTCCGCGCCCCTGGTGGACAACATGCCTGTGATGCTCGCGTTGGTGGGGCTTTGGCATCATCAGGTGTGCGGATATTCCAGTCGGGCGGTGTTGCCTTATGATCAACGTTTGGCGCGGTTGCCGGCGTATTTGCAGCAGCTTGAGATGGAAAGCAACGGAAAATCTGTAGCGATGGATGGCAGTGATTTGGATTTTGCCTCTGGTCCTTTGGTCTGGGGCGAGCCGGGCACAAACGGCCAGCATGCTTTTTATCAACTGATCCATCAGGGCACGCATGTGGTGCCTTGTGAATTTATGTTGGCGGCCGAAGGCCATGAGCCGGATATGGCCGAGCATCATCAGCTTTTATCGGCCAATTGTCTGGCCCAGTCGCAAGCCTTGATGGTTGGGCGGTCCTTGGCTGAAGCCCGCGCTATGATGCAGGAAAAAGGGTTTGAAGGCAAAGAGTTAGAGCGGCAAGCGAAGCACCGCGTTTTTGCCGGAAACCGCCCGTCAACAACGCTGATCTACCCAAAACTGACGCCCAAAGTGCTGGGGCAGATTGTTGCGCTTTATGAACATCGGGTGTTTGTAGAAGGGGCGATTTTGGGGATCAATAGCTTTGATCAATGGGGCGTCGAGCTGGGCAAAGAGCTGGCCACATCGCTTGGCCCTATCGTTGCGGGGGCGCAGCCGGCAACCGATCTTGATGGCTCGACACAGCAATTGCTCGGGTATT
>CABZJG010000139.1 GCA_902525995.1 Paracoccaceae bacterium
GGAAATTAGAAATCTCAACAGCGAATATAGACGCGATGAAAGGCTCGGAAAACACGCCAGATCAAATTGAACTGATGGTTGAAAAACATTCAGAGGATGATCCACATCACGAACCGCGGGGCCCTCTAGAGTGGCTAATTGAGGCGCTTCAAGACATTGCTCTAACCACAGCCCTCATTGGCATTCTTGCCGTGATTTTCCCGAATTGGATGTCCTATACAGCCGGCACGGTCGTGCAGGCGCCTATCGCATCGCGGTGGTCTGGGATGCTGTCTCTTGCGGTTATTCTCGGGTTGATGCTGGTGCTTGTTCTGACACTCATCGGTGCGCTCACGGTTCCTTTGTTTTTGATTTTTGGCTTCGTTGTCTTTTGGCTTGGGTATTTGGTCGCAACCTACGGCATGGGAGTGTATGTGCTGGAGAAATTCGGTGGCTTTGACGGCAGCCGTGTTTTGGAGCGGATTATTGCAGCCTTGATTGGTGCAGTGGTTGTGTTTGGACTAAGCATGATCCCATTTTTAGGCTTTTTTGCCTGTCTTGCTCTTGGTTTTGCTGGCTTGGGGGTCGTGATCTGGCCGTTTATCAGCCGTAAACTGCCATTGGGACCAACATTAAGCTAAGCAAACCTATGGTTTGCCGGTTCAGGATGTGATAGCAACTGCCCCCAAGTTTCCGGCAAATCAAAGGCACAAGATGAAAAAGCCCAACTGGGTCATTGAAAAAGAGCAATCAAAAAAAGCGGCCAAACAGGAAACTGTTTGGCTGTTTGGCTTGCATGCGGTGCGTGATGCCCTGCTGAACGATCGGCGCACAAGATTGCGCCTTATTGTTACAAAAAATGCTGCGGATAAACTTGCCTCAGCAATCGAAACATCCGGAATGCAGCCCGAAATTAGCGACCCGCGCAAATTTGCGGCGCCGCTTGATTCTGGATCGGTGCATCAAGGTGCCGCGCTTGAAGTCAAGCCGCTGAACTGGGGAACGCTAGAAGATGTTGCGTTGGCTGCCGGGCAAGCTGCACCCCGGCTTGTTCTGCTTGACCAAGTCACAGACCCGCATAATGTAGGTGCAATTTTACGTTCAGCCGAAGTTTTTGGGGCAAATGCTGTAATAGGCACACAGCGCCACAGCGCGCCCGAAACCGGTGCACTGGCAAAAACCGCAAGCGGCGCGCTGGAGCGTCAACCCTATCTTCGTCTGCGTAATTTGGCCGATACCATCATCCAGTTGCAGTCGATGGGCTTTCTTGTTTTCGGATTGGACGGAACGGCAGAAACAACCATTGAAGCCACTCTGAGTGGTCAGCGTGATCGGCCGGTGGCGTTGGTTTTAGGCGCCGAGGGGCCGGGGTTACGACAACGCACAAAAGAAACGGTTGATGGTCTGGTGCGGATTGACTTTGCGGCCAATTTTGGATCGCTTAATGTCTCAAACGCAGCGGCGGTCGCGCTTTATGCGGCGCGACCCTTTTAGACCAAGCCCGTATTGAAGTTTGATTTGGCTTGGCAGAAAATTGAAATATATACTCATCAGCGCGCGTGGATTTTGCGAAAGATTTGACGGGTTTGCGATTATCACCCAAAAAGCGCTCTGGTAAAACCAAATCAGAGCCTCTAAGGGAAGCTATTAGATACGGAGATGCACATGAGCCAAGAGGCAACAGGTGAGATGACCCCTGACTATCACGATGCCGTCTCTTCGATAGAAGAGATCATTGAAGATGCGCGCAACGGAAAAATGTTTATCTTGGTCGATCACGAGGACCGTGAAAACGAAGGGGATTTGGTCATTCCCGCGCAAATGGCGACCCCGGATGCGATCAACTTTATGGCAACGCATTGTCGTGGGCTTATTTGTTTGACCTTAACCAGCGAGCGCATAGATCAATTGGGACTGCAATTGATGAGCACGCATAATTCGTCGCGCCACGAAACTGCGTTCACCATTTCCATTGAAGCACGCGAAGGCGTGACCACAGGTATATCTGCTCATGATCGGGCACGCACAATTTCGGTTGCCATTGATGCCTCAAAAACTGGCAGCGACATTGCCACGCCGGGGCATGTATTTCCCCTGCGCGCACGCAATGGCGGCGTTTTGGTCCGCGCTGGGCATACCGAAGCAGCGGTCGATGTAAGCCGGCTTGCCGGATTGAACCCCTCTGGCGTTATTTGTGAGATCATGAACGAAGACGGCACAATGTCTCGTCTACCTGAACTTGTGTCTTTTGCGCAAAAGCATGGCTTGAAAATCGGTACCATCGCCGATCTTATTGCCTACCGCCGCCGACATGATAATTTGGTTCGGGTACAGGCGCAAAAAACCATCACCTCTGAATTTGGCGGGGATTGGTTGATGCGGGTCTATGTCGATGAAACCCATGGCGATGAACATATTGTTTTATCCAAAGGTGATATTTCAACCGATGAGCCTGTTCTGGTGCGCATGCATGCCATGGATCCAATGCTAGACATTGTTGGCGCCGGGCCCGATGGCCGCGCGGCAGAGTTCGCAGACGCTATGAATGCTGTGGCACAGGAAGGACGCGGCGTTGTTGTTCTGCTGCGCGATACTTCAATGAAAGTAGAAGACAGCGATGCCGTTTCCCCTAAAACACTGCGGCAATACGGATTGGGCGCACAGATACTATCCTCATTGGGGCTGTCAAAGCTTGAGCTGCTGACCAATTCCCCGACCCCAAAGGTCGTTGGACTTGAAGCCTACGGTTTGGAAATTATCGGGACCCGCAAAATTCTGGAGAAAACATGATGGCTGGTTCGGAAACGCATTACACCCTGCCCCGCCCGGCACTGGACAAGCCGCTAAAACTCTTGCTGGTTGTGGCCCCTTACTACAAAGATATTGCAGATAACCTGGTAGCGGGCGCGACATCTGAAATCACAGCAGCCGGTGGCACTTATGATATTGCAGAAGTGCCGGGCGCGCTTGAAATTCCTACCGCTATTGGGATTGCAGAGCGGTTGAAAAGCTATGACGGCTTCGTGGCACTTGGCTGCGTTATCCGCGGTGAAACCACCCATTACGACACTGTTTGCAATGACAGCTCGCGCGCCCTTACACTTTTGGGGCTGCAAGGTCTATGCATTGGCAATGGCATATTGAACGTTGAAAACCGGATGCAGGCAGAGGTGCGCGCAGACCCCAAAAACCAAAACAAAGGTGGCGGGGCAGCAGCGGCTGCGCTGCATCTGATTGCCCTTTCCCGCAAGTGGGGCGCTGAGCGCAAAGGGGTCGGCTTTAAACCTTCTTTAGATGAATTGCAGATAGCAAGCGATAGTACTTCATGACCAACACACCCGGCCTTTCTGGCAACCAAAAACGCAAAATGAAATCCGCGAGCCGGCTTTATGCGGTGCAAGCCTTGTTTCAGATGGAGCATTCCGATCAAACCTCAGATGCAGTCTGCGAAGAATTCCTAGATCACCGATTTGGCGCTGATTACGACGGCGCCCAATTTGCCGAGGGGGATGTGGATCTCTTTCGCCAAACCATCGCGAATGCGGTGGATAATCAAGCGCAAATTGATCAGCTAACCGATCGGGCTTTGGTGGCCAAATGGCCCTTGGGTCGCATTGATCCGACATTGCGGGCCTTGTTCCGCGCTGCAGGCGCAGAGATGGTATCAAGTGATGTGCCCCCAAAAGTCATCATTTCTGAATATGTTGATCTTGCCAGCGCATTTTTTCCCGAGGGCAAAGAGGCGAAGTTTGTCAACGCCGTTTTGGATCACATGGCGCATGACGCCTTGCCCGATAGCTTCTGAACCGGCGCTGCCATTAAGGCACAAGATGGGCTTTGTTCCATCGTTTTCAAAGCCAAGGTTCAATCACCTCATAAATTTGACAATTTTCTGTTGACGCGGCCAAAAGCCAATTGTAAGCACGCGCTCACGCTCTTACTTTAAGAGCCGTGGGCGACAGGCCGCAAGGTGTGGCAGGGGACTGTAACTCCCTCGCGGAGACGCACGCTTGGTTCGATTCCAAGGTCGCCCACCACTCAGCCTCCTCAATCAAATCGCCAAATCTGTCCCAAAGACGCTGACGTTAGACACCCTTCAATATCCACGTGCTGGGTCTACGATGTTCACGAGCCTCTCGCCTCGCATCCAGCGGTCTAAATTGTCGAGGAAAAGCCGGAACGAGGCTTCCTCCCATTCCGCGTAGACCGACGAGCAATGCGGAGAGACGATGACATTTTCGAGCGCCCAGATCGGGCTGTCTTGCGGCAAGGGTTCGGTCTCAAAAACATCCAGTGCCGCGCCCGCCACATGCCCGGCCTTAAGCGCATCATAAAGGTCAGACTGGTTCACCACACCACCACGGGAGACATCAGCAAGGATTACACCGGGCTTCATCCGTGCGATTTCATCAGTGCCGATCAGGCCGCGCGTCACGGGGATGAGCGGCGTCGAGACTGCAATGAAATCCGCGCGCGGCAGCAGGTCGGGCAGGTCACTGGCCGCATGCACCTTGTCAACAAGATCCATCGGTTGAGGGCGGGCCCGCGTTCCAATTACGGTCATAGCAAAAGCCTTGGCTCGTTTCGCCACCGCCTGCCCGGTGTGACCAAGACCGATGATCAGGAGCGTCTTTCCGGCAAGCGGGCTGACAAGCCGAGAGTTCCAGACCCGCGCACCCTTGTCCCGTTACAGTCTAGGAATATCAAGCGTGAAATGCAAAAACCCGCCGAAGATGTATTCCGCCATAATCCCAGCGGCCACGCCTGCGGCATTGGTCACCGTCGTTTTTGCCTGGTCCCATTGCCCGTAATGGTCGGTACCCGCCCCGCCATTGGCAATCCAGCACGGGCCATCGGGGCCAAACAGCGCGTCGCGTGGAAAGCCCGGAGTGCCCGCAAAGCGCACGGAATAGACCACTTCGGGGCGGTAACTTTCGATCTGTGCGGGCAGGGCGTCGTAGCTGTCGCATTCACGAAAATCCGCATGCGGGTAGCTGGCCTGCAACCACCTGGCAAGGGGCGCGGTATCACTGTTGTGCAAGATAATGCGCGGGGTGTCAGGCATGGGGTTCCTCCATTGGCGCGCGAACAAGTCGCGCGAGTTCCTCGAATTTCGCTTCCGGCTGCATGAGCTGTTCGCGCATTTCCAAGATGGCCCGTCGTCGCGCCCCTGAG
>CABZJG010000140.1 GCA_902525995.1 Paracoccaceae bacterium
CAACGGCAACCGAGACACCGGCGTCAATGCGCGGTTTCAGAGCGGGGTGGGCTTCAATAAGGGCACTCAGGACTTCGCCGACCGTTTTGGCTTCTACTTCAACGGTTTCATGGCCTCCGGCCTGCGCCCGCAGACCGGACCATAAGTTTACTTCAACCATTTGATTGGTTTTTCAACGCCGCAACGATGCGAGGAGGCGACATTGGCAATTGACGAAGTCGGACCCCAGAGGCGGCTGAAACCGCATTGGCAATGGCAGCCAAGGGCGGACAAATGGATGTCTCTCCAACTCCGCGCACACCATAGGGGTGACCGGGGTTGGGCACTTCGATAATTACCGTGTCGATCATTGGCAAATCTGAGGCAAGCGGGATGCGGTAGTCAAGGAACCCGGCGTTTTGCAGGCGCCCATCATCGCCATAAATGTATTCTTCATTTAAGGCCCATCCAATACCCTGCGCTGCGCCGCCTTGGTACTGGCCCTCGACATATGTGGGGTGTATCGCTTTTCCGGCATCTTGCACCACCGTGTAGCGCAAAATTTCAGTTTTCCCCGTTTCCGGATCCACCTCGGCGTCGACCAAATGGGTTGCAAAGCTTACGCCTGCGCCCTCTGGTGAGGCTTCAAAATGGCCGACAATCGGACCACCGGTTGCGCCCATATCAGCGGTTAAGTCTTTTAAAGGAATGGGATCAAAATCGCCAGCGTTCGGGCCTGAGGGCACAGCAAAGCCATCTTGCCATTTTACAGCCTCTTCGGGGATACCCCATTTGGCTGCGGCGCGTTTACATAGTTTTTCAACGGCATCACGCGCTGCCTTGATGGTCGCCAAACCCGAGGCATAGGTGACCCGTGAGCCGTGGCTGATTTCATTGTAACCCAATGTTGCTGTATCTGCGATCGTACAGCGGATATGATCATATGGGATGCCAAGCTCTTCAGCCGCCATCAACGCCATAGAGGCTCGGCTCCCGCCGATATCCGGCGTGCCCACCGAAATTTGCGCTGTGCCATCTTCTGACAGCGCCAAAGAAACGGCTGTTTCGCCACCATGGTTAAACCAAAAGCCACAGGAAATGCCACGTCCTTGGCCCGGCTTAAGGGGCGCAGAATAATGCGGATGCGCTTTTGCAGCTTCTAATGTCTCCACAAGACCAATGGCATCAAAGCGGGGGCCAAAGCTGGATTTGGATCCGGTGTGCGCGGCATTTTTAAGCCGGATGTCAATGGGATCCAAATTTAGCTTTTTGCACAGCTCATCAATCACCGATTCCACTGCGAAAGCGGCCATAGGTGAACCCGGCGCGCGGTAAGCGGCCTGTTTCGGGCGGTTTGACATTACATCATAGCCAACCTGCAGAACATTTTCGAGGTTATAGGGCGCAAAGGCGCACATGGCACTTTCATCACAAGGTGCGCCCGGAAAGGCGCCGCCCTGCAAGCAAAACACGCCTTTTGCAGCAGTGATTTTCCCGTCTTTTGTCATCCCTATTTTAATATCCATCGATGTCGAGGATGTGGGTCCGGTGGCGCGAAATACTTCGGACCGGTTCATCACCAGTTTTACCGAACGGTTCGCTTTTCGGGCCAGTGCCAGCGCAACCGGCTCAATAAAAACAGTTGTTTTCCCGCCAAAGCCGCCGCCAATTTCCGATGCTGTGACCCGCAACTGGCTGGTTTCCAAATCCAGCAGGGCGGCGCAGACTTTTTGGGCATGCCAATGTCCTTGGGTGGTGCACCACAGTTCGCCTTTTCCGTCGCTGCCCAATGTCGCAAGGCAGGCATGCGGCTCGATATAGCCTTGGTGTGTCGCTTCGGTGACAAAGCTGTCTTCAATCACCAGATCGGCTGCGGTAAATCCGGCCTCTACATCACCATGCCCGCTTTCATGATACCGCACCACATTGGGGTGAAGACCTTCTGGAACCGAGCTATCAGCCGCCCCTTTTCGCAAAACAGGTGCGCCTGATGCCATAGCAGCATCGACATCTGTCACATGCGGCAAAACCTCATAGTCAACCTTAATCAATTTAAGCGCATCGCGCGCATCGAGGGCGGATGTGGCCGCAACGGCCGCCACTGCATGCCCATCATAAAGCGCTTTTTCCCCCGCCATCACATTTTCCAAAATATTCCAAAACTCGCCTGAAAGACCGCTTTCAAAAGGTACATTTTTGGAAAAATCCGCGCGGGTCACAACAGCTTTGACGCCTTTCATGGCCTCAGCTTCGCTGGTGTCTATGGAAAGAATGCGGGCATGTGCGTGCGGCGAGCGCAAAATCGCCGCGTGCAGCATACCGGGTGCCGACATATCCGCACCGAATTTGGCGCGGCCTGTGACTTTGTCAAATCCATCGGGACGATCGGGGCGGGTGCCGACATATTTGAAGTCGGTTGTTTTTGGTTCATCCAAAGCCATTAAGATGCCTCCCTTAAATCTGCCGCTGTGTCCATGATCGCGCGGATAATTTTATCATACCCCGTGCAGCGGCAAAGATTTCCTGCCAGCCAATAGCGCACTTCACTTTCGGTGGGGTCAGGGTTTTTATCCAACAACGCTTTGGTCGCCACCAAGATACCAGGGGTGCAAATCCCACATTGCAACGCTGCATATTCAATGAACTTTTGCTGTAAAGGATGCAGGCTTTCCCCCTCTGCCATTCCTTCAACAGTTGAAACTGTTTTGCCCTCTGCTTCGGCGCCCAACACCAGACAGGAGCACACAAGCCGGTCATCCAAAGTGACCGAGCAGGCGCCACAATCACCTGTTCCGCAACCTTCTTTGGCACCTGTTAGATTGAGCTTGTCGCGCAGACAATCCAGCAATGTCTCGCGCGGATCACACAAAAATTCTACTTCGTCACCGTTCACCGTGGTGCTTACATGGATTTTGCTCATGATTTGCTCCTCGCCCGCTGATAGGCAATTTTCGCAGCGCGCTGTGCCAGTACGCCCGCCACATGGGTGCGGTATTCTATGGTGCCGCGTTTGTCGTTGATCGGATCGCAGGCGTCGCGCACGGCCGAGGCGAGCGCTGCGAGCGCTGCATCATCAAGCGTGCTGCCGATGAGGCCCTCAGCTGCGCTTTCAACCAATCTTACGGTTGGGGCAACCGCTCCAATTGCAACCCGTGCCTTGGCAATTTTCGGTCCATCAAGCTCAAGGCTTACGGCGCAGCCCACAACAGCGATGTCCATCTCTGTGCGAGGAATGAACCGCAAATAGGCATCTGCACCACTTGCCGATTGGGCTGGTAAATTCACAGAAGCAATTACTTCTCCTGATTTTAATGTGGTTTTGCCCGGTCCGCTAGGAATGTCTTTTACCGGTACCTGTCGTTGCCCGTCGGGGCCGATAATTGTCACGCTGGCATTTGCGGCCAGCATGGCTGGCACTGAATCAGCGGCGGGTGAGCCATTGCACAGATTGCCAGTTAACGTGGCCCGCCCTTGCACTTGGGTTGATCCGATGAGGTTCATGGCTTCAACCACACCCGGCCAATTTGCTTTAAGCGTGCCGTGTTCATCAAGCTGCGCACCGCTTACAGCAGCACCGATTTGCCAGCTGCCATCGGCCAGACATTGAATATCAGCAGCACCAGGAATTTGCTTTATATCAATCAAAACATCAGGGGTTACAATTTCTGCGCGCAGCTGAACGAGAACATCGGTCCCTCCTGCTAGAAACCGGATCGTTCCCTGTGCTGCCTCTGCCAATTCTACGGCATTTTCATAACTGGTCGCTGTGTGATATTGCATGCTACCTCCATCGCAGTGAAAGCAAAATATTCACTTTTTTATCCGCCTAGCTTTTGGCATATCACCGTGGCTGTCAAGACAGGTTTGCCGACTGTGTCAAATTACCCGACGCCAACAGATGCTATCTGCCAGATTTTAGGCTGGCTATGTGCCGCTTTTGGTAGGCAATAAGCAGATGGGATAAATTTAACTTTCATTTATCGGCATGTTTGATAGCTTTGAGAGGCCTTACCACAGATTGCCCAGCCAACACATGCCAAATCAAACCGTCAAACAATTTGTGCCCCAGTCAGAGCAAATGGCTTTGATGCCGGAGATTTCCGGAAATGAGGTAAATGGTTTGGGCGAAACTGATTTTCGGCGTCCAAGCTATGTGTATTGGGGCAATGATCCGGATGATACAGCGCATTGCGAGGTGCAGAAATGGTTTTATACAGTTGATCCGGGCTTAGAAGAGTTTTCCAAGCTGCGTGCGGCGCAGCAAAAAATCTTGGATGCGCCACTGCGGCCCGTTGCTCCAAACCAGCAGCCTCTTCATGCCGCCGAGGTTGCCAAAGACACGGCTGATTTTATAAAATACGGTATTTTTGAAAAATATGGGGCGGTCGCCTTTAATCCCGATTGGGCTTTTGAAGGCGTCGATATTAAGTATGAAAATATAATCATACTGGGCTTTCAGCATACCTATGATGAAATTGAAAAAGCCCCGCAACCGGAAGCTGGCGTTGAAGTTATGCGGCAATATAAACGGGCGGCTTATGGCGCGAAATTTATAGCCAATTGGCTGCATGACCAAGGGTGGGAGGCCGAACCGCTGACCGGTCCAATGTCTGGTAAAATCACCATGATTCCCGCGGCTTTACAGGCCGGTTTTGGAGAATTGGGAAAGCACGGGTCAATTATCACACCTGAGTTTGGATCAAGCTTTCGGCTGTCGGCCATTTTGACCGATGCGCCGCTTCCACTTTATGAGCCCGCCACGCATGGGGTGGATGATTTTTGCACCAATTGCCGAATTTGTGAAACTGCCTGCCCGACGGATGCGATTTTTGCGGAAAAGCAAATGGTGCGGGGGGTGGAAAAATGGTATGTAGATTTCGACAAATGCTTGCCGTTTTTTAATGAGCATCAGGGCTGCGCTATCTGCATTGCAGTTTGCCCTTGGAGCCGCCCGGGCATTGGGATCAATCTGGCAGAAAAGCTTATGAAACGGGCCCAGCGTTTGGCGGCGCAAAATCCATAAACAAGTAGTTTTCATCGGTGGACGTTATATTGAAATTTCGGCAAGACATCGGCTGATAATGTCCTGCTTCACAGGCAGCCTGTTTTACTGCTGCCCAAAACGTTTTTAGAGCGTGTTCACGCTGATGCGATTCAGGATTCCCAATTGGAC
>CABZJG010000141.1 GCA_902525995.1 Paracoccaceae bacterium
TTCTCACCTACCGCAAGATGAAACCCTGGGCTGAAGAAGGGTTGGCAGAGTATATAGCCGGTGGCGGCAGCATAGCCTATGCAGACGGGCTAAAAAAATTCTGTGATGGGAAAGAGGATAAAACCCATGCCTATCGGTATTTCCGATACAAAATCGCAGTTGGCTTCGTATTGAATCAAGACGGCGCCTCTTTGATGCAGTTGGTTGAGGCAACTGAACCTCTGGAAAGCGTTTTGGACAGAGCCCGCTCACATTATTGTGGATAGTATATATAGAGGCATTTTCATGTCTTACTCATGTGCCAAATTCTCTGGTGTGCGGGACGTTAGGGCAAGCCCAAAACTCAGCCGCACTATTGTTTTTGCAATATCGCGTTTTCCCATGCCTTTAGGAAATTCTTGCGCTTTAAGCGGTCAAGATAAACCATCAGGCCGGGCCCTAGCCGAATAGGCCGCAGTGCGGTTTCCTGTTCTAGCACATCGCGTTGCAGCGTGGGAAAGGGAAAGTCCCCGGCTTTGCTGGCCTCTAGGCTAAAGGACAGCAGGTGGTCTATAAACAGCCCGGCAAGTTGCGGCTGCTTGGCATTTTTGGGGATCAGCGCAGAGCGCAGCATCAAAGTGGTAAAATCGCTTGGCTCGACGATGATGATATCGTCTTGGTTATTGGTTTGCGCTGCCGCATAGCTGCCCAAAACATTATAGGCAAAGGCCAGTTTGCCCGAACCCACATCCTCGATCATTTTTCCCGAGCAGCAGTAAAGCTGGGCGTTCATATTGCCCATCACCTCGGCCAAGCGCCAATAGGTTTCCGAGGTGCGGGCATCTTGGGTGGCAAATAGATAGCCCAGCCCGCTGCTGCGGATATCATAGGTGCCAACGCGGTTTTTGAACTGCATCGGATGCGACCGCATGAAAGCGATTAGGTCTTGTCGGGTTCTGGGCACTGATTGCCGGTCAAAGTCGCGGGCGGAAAAAACCAGTGCCGCAGGCTCTTGTGTAAAGGCAAAAACCAGATCCTGCCAATGGGCCCATTCGGGCAATTGGGCGGTAAATTCAGAGCGGAACGGCAACGCCATACCGTCATTGGCCAGCTTGGTTTGCAAATCCATGGCGCTTGAGACGGCAAGATCGAACTGGGCATCATCTTCGACCAGTGCTTTGACCAGTTCGGTTGAGCTTACTTCAAAGTAATCGACAGAAACCGATGGGTTTTGACTTTGGAACGCCTCAATCACCCCCGCAAAAAGATCAAGGTCCGCAGTGGAAATGACTTTTAGAACTTGGCTTTCCGTTTGCGCCGAAAATATCCGGCGATTATCCACTTCAAAACTGAAACCAAGGGTTGGAAACATCCCTAGCGCAAGGGCAAATAAAAGGTAACGCACGCGCCAACTCCTTCTGTATTGTTTTTTAGCTCCAAGCTGCCGCCATGGGCATTGGCCACATCATCCGCAATGGTCAAACCCAGACCAGAGCCAATTGTATCTTGGGCGTTTGAGCCCCGCACAAAGCGGTCGGTCAAAAGTTCAAAGTCTTTCTCTGGAAACCCGATCCCTTGATCGATAAGCTGGAGCGAAATGCCCGAGCGCCCTTGGCTTAACGTCAGCTTAATTGAACTTTCTGTCGGTGAATATTTGATCGCATTATCAATCAGTTTGCGCACCGCATTCTGAATTAAGATCGCGTCCCCCTTGATCAAGGCCGGCTTGCCCATTTGCCAGCCCAGATCAATTTCCTTAAGCTCGGCAATCGGCCGAAGCCGGGTGACCAATTCATCTACCAAAACCTGAAAGTCAAAACTTTCCACCACCAGATGGTCGGTTCGAAAGGTGACCATTGCATGGTCAAGCAACTGACCCGCGGCGCGCGAGCTTTCATCAATCGCACGGATCATTTCGCGCAGGGCTTCGCGGTTTTCATCCCGCTCAACCCGGCGCAGGGTCACTTCGGCCTGCATGCGAACCGTGGCCAAAGGCGTACGCACCCGATGCGCCGCCTCGGCAATAAACTCTTCCGATTGCGATAGCGACTTTTTAAGCCGCCCGATAAACTGGTTGAGCGAGCGCACAAGCGGCACCATTTCGCTGGGCACCGGCGATTCCACAGGGCGTAAATCCTGCGGCCCGCGCCGCGAGACCGAGGCTGCCAAACGCCGCAACGGACCAATCGTCGACTGTGCTGCATAAAATGTCAAAACCATCGCAATGGCAAAAAACCCAATGCCCAGAAAAAGCACCGTCTGGGAAATCTGCCGCAAGGTCTGTTTTTGACCATTGCGGGTTTGGGCAATGGTGGCGCGCACCACAACCGGCTGATTGTTCAAAGACAATTTCCGGCTGGCGGTCACCAAACGGATATCTTCCCCCAGATACTGCTCTGTGGCAAAGGCCGGCTGGCTTTCCGTTGTCAGCCCCTCGGCAAAAGGCAAATCCTCATAGCCGGTCAAATAGGCCTGATTTTGCTCAATTCTGTAAAACACACGGTCATCCGAGATATTTCCAAGCATGGAGAACGCCGAATAGGGGATATCAACATTCAGCGCCCCGTCCTGTACGGTGACCGCGTCAAGCACTGAAGTGACCGATGCGGCCAGAATATTGTCCTGACTTTCCTGACCCAGCTGCCGGCCGAAACTCTGCACCACCAAAAACAGGATCACGGCCAAAATTGCGGCACTTGCCAAAAGCCGGACAATCAGCCGGCGCCGGATTGATCGGGTTGCAGTTACATGATCGTTCATGACACGCTCAGCCGATAGCCCATGCCGCGTACGGTCACGATGTTTAAATCGGACCCTTCTAATTGTTTGCGAAGGCGCCTGACGTAAACCTCAATGGCATTTTCGGCCACATCATCTTCATAGGAAAACAATCTGTCGACCAGTTTGGATTTGGAAAAAAGCTGATCCGTAGCATTGATGAAAATTTCCAAAAGCCTAAGCTCTCGGTTTCTAAGCTGCACCTTTTGGCCGGACACTGTCAGGGTTCCGGCAAGCGGGTCAAACTGGGTATTTCCGAATCGCTTGATATTATTGGCCATGCCGCCCTGACGCCTGATCACCGCGCGGCAGCGGGCTTCCAGTTCGGAAAAATCAAACGGTTTGGTAATATAGTCATCCGCTCCAAGATCCAAAACGCCAACCCGATCTGACACCTCAGAGCGCGCCGTTATAGTGATAATCGGGGTTTTCCCGCCGGCCATTCTATAGGATTTTAAAAGGCTGCGCGCATCTCCGTCAGGCAGCATAATATCTAATAAAATCAAATCGTAATCAGTTTTTCTAAGATAATCCTGCGCGGTTTCAAGCGTCGCAGCATGATCCACAACATGGCCATCCAGCGACAGCCGGTCCAGAACGGACTTGGCCAGTGCAACATTATCTTCAACAAGCAAATATCGCATTTTTGACCCTTTGCGATCCTGCAACGTGACAGGTCTATGACAGTTTTGTTCCCTAGTCTTAGTCATGGTCCGTAAATAACGGACATGTCAAATGGGAGGACAATATGTCGACTTTAAAATTTACCCGCCGGGCGCTGGTCGCCGCGGCGGCAGTTACACTATCTTTGGGAACACCGGTTTTTGCCGGCGGTCACCAAGTTGTAGACAGCATCCACTTCCTCATCCCCGGCGGCGCCGGCGGTGGTTGGGACGGAACCGCACGCGGGACCGGCGAAGCGCTGACCAAATCTGGCCTCGTAGGCTCTGCATCTTATGAAAACATGTCCGGCGGCGGCGGTAAAGCGATCGGCTATCTGATCGAAAATGCCGACAGCCAGCATGGCACAATGATGGTCAACTCAACACCGATCGTCATTCGCTCGCTCACCGGTGTGTTTCCACATAACTTCCGCGATCTAACGCTTGTGTCCGGCACCATCGGTGATTACGCCGCTTTGGTGGTGGGCAAGGACAGCCCGCTGAATTCAATGGCCGACTTGATCGCTGCTTATGATGCAAACCCAGGCGATACAGCCATTGGCGGCGGCTCTGTACCAGGCGGTATGGACCACTTGGTGGCCGCGATGGTTATGGAAGCGGCTGGAAAAGATGCCTTGGGCGTTAAATATGTCGCCTATGACGCAGGAGGAAAAGCCATGGCGGCCCTGCTGTCAGGCGAGATCAAAGCACTTTCAACAGGCTTCTCAGAAGCGGTTGCGCTTGCCCAAGCGGGTGAAGTGAAAATCCTTGGTGTGACATCTGATGCACGCGTTGATGCATTTGCCGATGCACCGACCATAAAAGAGCAAGGTATTGATACAAACTTTGTCAACTGGGATGATAAAACCATTGGGGAAATCGTCACCACCATCGCGAGTGAGCATGGCCTAGAGGCAAAGGTGGCCGAGCGTTATAAGGGGATCAAATTTGAATACCTCGCGCAAAAGGCCGAAAGTGACATCAATTTCCTCAGCCGGATCGGAAAGGAGCATGATGCTATTGTTGCGATCAAGGAAATGCCCGCACCGTCCACAAGTGGTGAAGCTATAGGACAAACAATTGGCCAATCCCTACTCTTTATTGGTAAGGGAGAGGGAAAATCATCAAGCGGGCGCATTTTGCCCCAAACTTGGATATTCAAAAACCAGCTCCTCCCTGGTTCGCGGGTAAGCAAAAGCAA
The DNA here is from genome assembly GCA_902525995.1 of Paracoccaceae bacterium. Classification (GTDB taxonomy): domain Bacteria; phylum Pseudomonadota; class Alphaproteobacteria; order Rhodobacterales; family Rhodobacteraceae; genus CABZJG01. Next base: position 4,621 of record CABZJG010000141.1, read on the forward strand.
AGCTACTATATACAGATCGGTAAAAGCGATCTGGCACAATAAGGATAAAGGCGAGAAAGAGGCGATAACCGTGGGGGAAGGATCACCCGTATATGAGATTACGCACCCCCATCAATCCGAGGATGCCGCAAAGAATGCGGCCAAAGCCAAACTTGATGAGCAAGCTCGCCTTGGGTATTCCATGTCACTCAATCTCCTAGGCGATCCAATCCTGCGCGCCGAGGGCCAGCTAACCGCCATCGGCCTGCGCCCCAGCATCCCGCCCACTTGGTCGATCAAGAGCGTGGCGCATCGCCTCACATCGGGCGGATACACCACCCATATCGAGTGCGAATTGCCAAAATCAGAGACCAGCTAGACAGGCCGAGCAATGAAATTTACCATGCTCCGAAATGAAATTTTTTTTGTGCCCGTCCACTGGTCGATTTTTGTAGCTTTCCATATTTCCGGGTCTGTTGATTTTATTCCAGATAGGAACAAGATCATAATCAATCCGGTTCCATGCCAAACAGCC
>CABZJG010000142.1 GCA_902525995.1 Paracoccaceae bacterium
TTTTGCCCGCCATGCCGAAGGGCTTATCACCCAAGACATTCTGGATACAGCGTCGATCAAAGATATTTCATCCACGCTTAAACAGGTCGAACGCTACTGGACTGATCAAATCAGGTATATTTATTGACGTCATCAACTGCCCGATGCTGTCGCGTTTTACCAATGCCCCGTATTGCCCATCGAGGCCCAAGGCTCGGCCGGGGCAAGCGCTGGGCCATCTTGCAGCAATTCCACCGAAACATTATCCGGCGAGCGTACAAAGGCCATGCGTCCATCGCGCGGCGGGCGGTTTATGACCACCCCGTTGTCCTGTAAAAACTGGCAGGTGTCGTAAATATTATCCACCGAATAGGCCAGATGCCCAAAATGCCGGCTGTCACTGGGCAAAGCGTCATCGCCATCCCAATTATAAGTTAGCTCGACGGGGTAGTCCTCTTGTCCTTCAGGCGCCATAAACACAAGCGTAAATCGGCCCGCTTCGCTGTCATGGCGGCGGGTTTCTTTCAGCCCAAGCAGTTCATAAAACGCCATGGAAGCCTCAAGGTTTTTGACCCGAACCATGGTATGAAGATACCGAATACCCATTGCTTTGCCCCTTTGCAGCCATCGCTTTTGCGTTCAGTGGGTAAACTATCATGTCTTGCCCGACTGTCCAGAGCGGCCTCAACAGCCGCTTTGCCGAGCTTTGGCCGGGCAAGGCCAAAGCCAAAGATAATGTTTTCGCCTAATAATCATTGATCTAGCGGTTTCTTCATTCCCTTGCCCAAGATATAGTGGAACCGATTCACTGCTGAAAAGGATTCGCCCATGCCGCTGTCGCCTGATCAACTGGCTGAAATTGATGCCCACCGCGCCCAAAGCCAGACCACATTGCGGACCGTCAGCCCCGGTATGGAAAGCCATCTTTACACCGCTTATCCCGTGCTGGACCATGGCTTTGTGCGGGTGATAGATTATATGGGCGATGATGCAGCCATCTGCCAAGCGGCGCGGGTCAGTTATGGCAAGGGCACGAAATCGGTGCAAAACGACGAAGGGCTGATCCGCTATCTGATGCGGCACTGGCATTCGACCCCCTTTGAGATGTGCGAAGTAAAACTGCATGTCAAACTTCCGGTGTTCGTTGCCCGCCAGTGGATACGCCACCGCACGGCAAACGTGAACGAATATTCCGCCCGTTACTCTATTCTCGACCGCGAGTTTTATATTCCGGCTCCGGATAAGGTGGCCGCGCAATCGGTGGTCAACAATCAAGGCCGCGGTGAGGTGCTGACAGGCGCGGAAGCAGCGCAGGTTCTAGAAATTCTCAAAGCCGACAGCACCCGCGCCTATGATAATTACGAAGCGATGATTTCCCAAGATGGCCAACAAGGGCTGGCGCGGGAACTTGCGCGGATGAACCTGCCAGCCAATATTTACACCCAGTGGTACTGGAAGGTTGATCTGCACAATCTGTTTCATTTCCTGCGGCTGCGCGCGGATGCGCATGCGCAATATGAAATTCGGGTTTACGCCGATGAAATATGCAAGATTGTCGCCGATTGGGTGCCTTTTGCCTATCGTGCGTTTGAAGATTACCGGATGGGCGGCGCGACGCTGTCTGCCACCGCTTTGGACTGTGTGCGCCGGATGGTGGCCGGCGAACAGGTCACTCAAGAAACCTCGGGTATGAGCAAAGGCGAATGGCGCGAATTGGAAGCCACGCTCTCTGCATAATGCGGCCCCCTAAGGCACTTTAACAGGCACCGTTTGAACCAATTCACCTTTGAGGTTAAAAATCAGGATCTGGTCATCTGCGCTCACCACAGCATACCAGGATCGGGTTTGGGTAAAGGCCACTGGCCTTGTGCCATCGGGCAGGGTGATAGCCTTGGGCAAATCAATCCCACTGTCCTGAAAGCGGATGACAAACAGGGCTATTAACACTACCATACCCGCGATCATGGTGAAGCTTAACACAGTCACCAGCCACCGCAAAAACGCCAGATGCGGCAAATCTTTTTCTGGCTCAAAAGGTTCGGTCATGACGATGTCCCTTGTTCAGTTTGCGATTGCGGAAGATCCACCCAACCGCCTTGATAAAGCTCTTTTCCGCGATGCGCCAGAGCAGGCGGATCTGTCGCGCACCCGTTTGGGGAAACTGATCGAGCAAGGCGCCGTGCGCATCAACGGAAAAATCGCAGATAGTCCTAAAACCAAGGTTGCCGCCGGCGCCGAGATTGAAATCACGCTGCCGGACGCGACCGAAATCGCGACCGAGGCAGAAAACATCCCGCTTGAGGTGGTCTATGAGGACGCCCATTTGATTGTGGTCAACAAACCGGCGGGCATGGTGGTGCACCCGGCGCCGGGCACGCCCAGCGGGACATTGGTCAACGCACTGCTCTATCATTGCGCCGACACCCTTTCCGGGATTGGCGGCGAACGGCGGCCCGGCATTGTGCACCGTATAGATAAAGACACAAGCGGTCTGCTTGTGGTGGCCAAAACCGATAAAGCCCACCATCATCTTGCGGATCAATTTGCTGCCCACAGCGTTGAGCGGCTCTATCAAGCGCTGTGTTTTGGGGTGCCAGAGGCCAGTGATCCAAGGTTGCGCGGTGTTCGTGGGGTCAATTTCGAGCTTGGTAATGTGATGAAAATTACCACCCAATTGGCCCGCCATAAAACTGACCGGCAACGGCAAGCGGTGCTGTTTGAAGGGGGTCGCCATGCGGTCACCCGTGTGCGGGTGGCCCAGCGGTTTGGAACGCCCGCCGCCGCAGCGCGGATTGAATGCTGGCTTGAAACCGGCCGGACCCATCAAATCCGTGTACATTTGGCGCATACGGGCCATGGTTTGATTGGTGATCCGGTTTATGGCGGCAAACGGCGTATTGCCCGCAAAGTGATGGGTGAGCATGCGAGTGAGGCGATTGGCAATTTTACCCGCCAAGCGCTGCACGCCAGCATCTTGGGCTTTGTGCATCCGGTAAGCGGGGAAAACCTGCGTTTTGAAGCGCCTCTGCCAGAAGATTTTTCCAATTTGCTCAGCACATTGAAGAACACATCTGCGTGAATATCGCTGCATTTTGCTTAAATTTTGCTAAAAATGGTGTAAATATCGTAAAAATAGACAGCAGGCCTTGAAACCTAAATTACCCAATCATACCTGATGTTAACAAGATGAACATTGAGAGAGCGACATGAGCAACTACGCAAATCTTCCAGCCCCAACCCCGGAAGGCGGTCTAAGCCGCTACTTGCAGGATATCCGCAAATTTCCGATGCTTGAGCCGGAAGAGGAATATATGCTGGCCAAACGCTGGGTCGAAGAGCAAGACACCGAGGCGGCGCATAAAATGGTTACCTCGCATCTGCGATTAGCGGCAAAGATTGCCATGGGCTATCGCGGATATGGTTTGCCACAGGCCGAAGTAATCTCAGAGGCCAATGTCGGTTTGATGCAGGCGGTCAAACGCTTTGATCCTGAAAAAGGGTTTCGACTGGCAACCTATGCGATGTGGTGGATTCGCGCCAGCATCCAAGAATATATCCTGCGCAGCTGGTCGCTGGTTAAAATGGGCACCACCAGTGCGCAGAAAAAGCTATTCTTTAATCTGCGCAAGGCGAAATCCCGGATCGGTGCTTTGGACGAAGGCGATATGCATCCCGATAATGTGGCGAAAATTGCCACTGATTTGGGCGTGACCGAAGATGAGGTTATTAGCATGAACCGCCGACTTTCTGGCGGTGATGCTTCGCTCAATGCAATGGTCGGATCGGCTTATGGCGAAAGCTCAATGGAATGGCAAGATTGGCTTGAAGACGAAGATGCTGATCAAGCCGCAGATTATGAAGCCAAGGATGAGCTGGATACACGGCGTGAACTACTGGCGGAAGCCATGGCCGTCTTGAACGAGCGTGAACACGATATTCTTGCCAAGCGGCGACTGGCTGAAAAAGTCATTACGCTCGAAGAACTCAGCGAGCATTACAATGTAAGCCGTGAGCGTATTCGGCAAATTGAAGTGCGTGCTTTTGAAAAGCTGCAACTCAAAATGCGGGAACTTGCGCTTGAAAAAGGTCTTGTAGCTGCGGCCTAGGTCTTTTCTCTTTTGCTGTAACGCCCTATCCTCACGGCACGTCAGGATAGGGAATATGCTATGAAAAAAGTAATGCGCTGGGGTGTTGTAGGGGCATCAAAATTTGCCCGAACGCAAATGGTGCCGGCGATGATGCTGGCGCAAAATACCAAGTTTTGCGCTTTGGCCACATCAAGTTCTGAAAAAGCTGCGCCTTTTCAGGCAATTGAACCCGATTTAAAGGTCTATGCTGACTATGACGCGCTGCTGGCGGATCCAGAGATAGATGCGCTTTATATTCCGCTTCCCAATCAATTGCATGTGGAATGGTGCAAAAAAGGACTGGCTGCAGGCAAGCATGTTTTGTGTGAGAAGCCAATTGCAATGCGGGCCGAAGACATTGAAGATCTCATTGCCTGCCGCGACCGCTTGGGGCTCTTATTGGCCGAAGCCTATATGATTGTGCATCACCCCCAGTGGCAGTACGCGAAAGAGCTTTATCAAAGCGGCGCAATTGGCGCGTTGGTGCAGGTGGACGGGGTTTTTTCCTATAACAACAGCGCAGATCCCAACAATATCCGAAACCGGCCAGAAACCGGCGGCGGCAGCCTGCCGGATATCGGTGTGTATACCATGGGCGCCGCGCGTTTTGTGACCGAAGAAGAACCGGTTGAAATCGTCGATGCCAATATCAGTTGGCAAAATGATGTAGATGTCTGGGCGGCGGTCAGCGCCAGGTTCTCATCGTTTCACTTCAATGGCACCACATCGATGCGCATGGCGCCGCGCCAAGAGATGAATTTTCATGGTACCAAGGGTTTGATCCGCCTGACCGCCCCGTTCAATCCTTCGGTCTTTTCACAAGCTGAGGTCGCGTTGCATTCTGCTGATATGGTGGTGTCAACCAAGCGATATCCAGCGGAAAATCACTACGTGAACCAACTTCAAGCCTTTCGCGCATCCGCTTTTGAGGGCACGCCCTATAGCTGCCCGTTAGAATTTTCCCAAGGCACCCAGAGAATGATTGATATGGC
>CABZJG010000143.1 GCA_902525995.1 Paracoccaceae bacterium
GGCAGAGCACGTTGATGTCATCATAGATGGCGCGAAGAAGTATCTGAATGCCGCAGATGGAAAAGTACCATGGCGCGAAAGATCGGATCATTTTCGCAAGAACTGTGTTGCCCGTATTCCCCCAATCGAGGTAGAAAATGACTGATCTAACAAAACTTCCTGTCACGGTGATCACAGGTTTTTTAGGGTCCGGTAAAACCACATTGATCCGTCATCTGATGCAGAATCCAGGTGGTAAGCGATTGGCGGTTATCGTCAACGAATTTGGCGATGTTGGCGTGGACGGGGACATCCTGAAATCTTGTGCCATTCCAGAGTGTCCGGCAGAAAATATTCTAGAGCTTGCAAATGGCTGTATCTGCTGCACTGTTGCAGATGATTTCATTCCCACCATAGAAGCTTTGATGGCGCTTTCACCGCGACCAGAGCATATTTTGATCGAAACTTCTGGCTTGGCGCTTCCTAAGCCTTTACTAAAAGCTTTTGACTGGCCGGATATTCGCTCGCGGATCACTGTGGATGGCGTGATCGCTCTGGCTGATGCCGAAGCGATTGCGGCTGGTCGTTTTGCGCCGAATATTGATGCCGTTGAGGCGCAGCGTGCAGCCGATGATAGTCTAGATCATGAAACACCTTTGTCAGAGGTGTTTGAAGATCAGATAGCCTGTGCTGATCTAATTCTTTTGACAAAACCTGATTTGGCCGGCGCTGACGGGATAGAAAAAGCCAAAGAGATCATAAAGGCGGAATCTCCACGCCCCTTACCTGTGGTTGAGGTGGCCGAAGGTGTGGTTGATCCCCGGATTATTCTGGGTTTAGAGGCGGCAGCAGAGGATGATATAGATGCAAGACCATCGCATCACGATGCGCCGCATGATCACGACCATGAAGACTTTGACAGCATTGTTGTTGAGTTGAACGAAGTACAACATCCAGAAGTATTGGCGCGCCGTATTGAGCAACTGGCAAAAGAGCAAAACATCTTGCGCGTCAAAGGGTATGCTGCGGTGCAAGACAAACCCATGCGGCTTTTGGTGCAGGCCGTAGGATCACGCGTTCGGACCCAATTCGATCGGCCATGGTCATCACAAGAACCCCGAGCAGGCCGTCTGGTTGTGATCGGAGAACATGACAATATCAACCGAACCGCTATTGAAGCCACTCTTATGGAGTAAATGCAGTCAATGCATGTGATCTTTCGCGAAAGCCATGGGTTGGAGGAAAACGACACACCGCAGGATTTGGGGCAAAGCCCTGCTGATCTTGTGGTTTTGTCGTTTTCGGACAGTGATCTTGGCGCTTTTGCTGCGGGATGGCATCAAGACAAAGCTCATCTGCCGTCCTTAAGGTTGGCCAATCTTACGGCTCTTAAGCATCCACTTTCCGTAGACACGTACATTGATCAAACTCTAATTGGAGCGCGCGGTATTTTGATCCGGCTTATTGGGGGCATGCCCTATTGGTCTTATGGCCTACAACAGGTTCGCGCACTGGCACTTGAAAAGGGCATAGCACTGGCTGTTTTATCAGCGGATGGCCGAATAGATCCACAATTGGACGAAATATCAACACTGCCAATATCCACATTGAGGCGCTTATCCATGCTTTGTGACACCGGCGGCGCGCCAGCGGCCCGCGCAGCTCTTGCACAGCTTGCCCTCGCCTCGGGCCTATACGCCCGCCCAGATTTGGTTAGCAAATCGCTGCCACAAGTTGGCGCTTGGACACATCAGTCTGGTATTGTTTGTCCAACCGCCTTCAAGCTTGCAAATAGGGATAAACCTCTGATCATTTTGAGTTTTTATCTCTCCTACCTGCGGGCAGCTGACCTGGCGCCGATTGAGGCCATAAGCCGCGAATTGGAACAGCTTGGGTTTGATGTTCTTGGTCTTTATGCTCCCTCACTTAAAGAGCCGCAAGCTGCCGCCTGGCTTACACGGCAGATAAAATATCTAAAACCAGCTGCTATAATTAATGCCACTGCGTTTTCAGGCAGAGGGTCAACTGGAGTCTCTCCGCTTGATGTTGCAAATGTTCCCGTTTTCCAAATGGCGCTGGCAACATCAACCCGGGCGGCGTGGTGCGCTGGCGAACGCGGTTTATCGCCAGCTGATCTAGCGATGCATGTGGTTTTACCTGAAGTTGACGGACGAATTTTTTCAGGTGTCGCCTCCTTTAAACAAGCTGGCGTTAAAGACCGTGAATTGGAATTTTCAAGGTTTGCGCATCAACACGATCAGGAACGTATCAAAGCTATGGCGCGCCGAGTAAAGGCGCATATCAGTTTACAGATCAAACCGAAAAAAGAAAAAAAGCCGGCTTTAATTCTATCCACCTATCCCGGAAAGCCCTGGCAAATGGCTCATGCCGTTGGTCTTGATGCTATCGCTTCGGCACAAAGCATTCTGAAAGATTTAGCAGATGTAGGATACCACATCAAAATCGGTGAGGATTTGCCAACCGAACTCGGGCTAGCCAAAATAGAGTGGCCGGTAACCGCCTATAAAAAAGCTTTAAAGCGGCTTCCAGAAAGTCTTCAAAAATCTCTAACGGATATTTGGGGAAAGCCGCAGGATGACCCGATGGTGACCGACGGGATCTTTAAGTTTTCTGCCCTAGAGCAAGGAAATGCCCTTCTTGCCTTGCAACCCGAACGGGGATGGAAAAATGATCGTGACAATGATTATCACGACACAACGCGCACGCCGCGCCACTCTTACGTCGCGTTTTATTTGTGGCTCAGACATGTATTTACTGCAGATGCGCTTATTCATATAGGTGCCCATGGCACGCTAGAATGGTTGCCGGGCAAATCCGTTGCCCTATCGGACGAATGCTGGCCTGAAGCGCTCATTGGTGAACTTCCTGTAATTTATCCCTTTATCGTGAATGATCCGGGCGAAGCGGCACAAGCGAAACGGCGTATTGGAGCCATCACATTGGGCCATGTGCCCCCAGCTTTGAAACCAAGCACCCTACCCGGCCGGATGTCACAGCTAGAAGCCTTGCTGGATGAGTTTTCCAATGCAGACGGATTGGACCCTAAACGCCGCGACCGCCTTCAAATAGACATTCGCAGCGAAGCCCAGGCGCTTGGTGTTGAAGCCGATCTAGGGCTTGATCAAGCCGCTTCGGCAGCAGAGGCCATCACACGAATAGACCGTTTTGTCTGTGATATAAAAGAAAGCCAATATGGCGATGGTCTGCATATTTTTGGACGAACATCCGAAGTGACATCACCCTTCGATATTGCGGCTTCTGCAAAGAGCGAACGCGCTGGTCTTCTGGCTGCGCTGGCTGGCCAAAGGGTTCAAGCAGGGCCTTCTGGGTCACCCTATCGCGGCCGATCTGACGTACTGCCCACAGGCCGTAATTTATACACCACTGATCCACGCTCAGTGCCGACACGATCAGCCTATGCACAGGGCGTTAAACTGGCCGAAGAACTGGTGCGCCGGCATTTACAGGATCAGGGCGATTACCCCAAAACGCTTATCGTTGATCTATGGGGTTCGGCCACGATGCGCACGGCTGGAGAAGAGTTTGCCATGGCCTTGCATTTGCTGGGCGTTAAACCAAAATGGGATAAAGGCTCTGAACGGGTTAGCGGTATTGAAATTATTCCTATCGCCGAACTTGAACGCCCAAGACTTGATGTCACCCTACGGGTCTCGGGGCTTTTCCGCGATGTTTTTCCTACCCTATCTGCATTATTTTCCCAAGCTATTCGCGCTTTGGCTCAAAGAGACGAAGCCGCAGACTGGAACCCCTTTGTGGCATCATCACATCATAGCCGTGTCTTCGGTCCTGCCCCGGCCAGTTATGGTTTGGGCATGAGGGATCTTGCTGAACAGTATACCGATCAAGCACGCGCGGCGGCGGGTCACGCTTGGCTCGCGGCAAGTGCCTATGCCTTTGATGGTGAAAAGGTGAGCCATCAACCCCAAGCGATTGCCGACAGGGTTGCCAAAGCCGATAGTTTTGTTCACCTGCAGGACCTATGTGAAACTGATCTTTTACTTGCCGCAGATTATGCAACCCATGAAGCAGGTTTTGCGGCGGCACAAAGCGTCACTGGTGGGTCGGCAGCGCTATACCATATGGATAACACTCGGCCTGAAACACCGCGCGCGCGCACTCTGCCAGAAGAAATTGCCCGGGTTGTTCAATCGCGGGCCAGTAATCCCAATTGGATTGCAGGCATGCAGCGCCATGGGTTCAGAGGCGCTGCAGAGATTGCAGCCACACTTGATCACATGGCAAGTTTTGCCCAACTTGCCAATGTTGTTTCAACGCATCTATTTGATCTTTACTATGAAGCCACTCTGGACAACGCGGAGGTTTGTTTGTTCTTGCAGGAAAACAATCCTCAGGCCTATGAAGCGATGAAATCAAGGTTTGAAATGCTACATCTAGCCGGTTTGTGGAACTCTAGGCGTAATTCCGTTATCGCGGCAATGGAGGGGGCGGCATGATAGAACCCTCCGTCAAAGGGTGGTGCCCTGGGGCGTATCGACCCATGCTGTCCGGGGATGGGTTGATCGTTCGCATCCGACCAAAATTCGCTCAGCTTTCCAGCACTCAAATCAAAGAAATCTGCCAGCTTTCTCAAAAATATGGCTCTGGAATTATTGAATTTACCAGCCGGGCAAATTTACAATTGCGGGGCATAAATCAAAGCGACCATAAAAAACTGTTAGAGGATCTAAACCACCTTGAATTGCTCGACCCTGATTTTGCTAGCGAAGCGCGGCGAAATATTATCATTACGCCTGACTGGATCCATGGTGATCTAAGTGAACAAATCACAAATGAATTATATCTATGCTTATCAGAGCTTCCAGATTTGCCTGCAAAGTTTGGACTTGCTATCGATTTAGGAGCAATCCCAAGATTGCAGAACGTTTCTGCAGATATAAGAGTTGAAAAAGATACAAAAGGTGCCCTGCTGGTCTGCCCAGATGGAAGCGGTTTTGGCCGGCCGACAACCAAAAGTAACTTAGTCGATTGCATCATTGATATTGCCAGATGGTTCAAAGCAACACGCAGCCCTTCGGCAAAACGCATGCGTGATCATCTTGCAAATCAAGCC
>CABZJG010000144.1 GCA_902525995.1 Paracoccaceae bacterium
CCCGCCGGAGGCATGGCGCTCAGGCGTTTCGCCTGCTTTAAGAGCCCGCCAGCAAAGCTTTGGCTGCCGCTTTTGCCTCGGGGGTGACCTGCGTGCCGGAAATCATCCGGGCGATTTCATCGACCCGTTCCCCGGCATCAAGAGCGCGGACCACCGAGCGGGTTTGATCAGCAGTTTGTTCTTTGGTCACCTGAAAATGCGCCTGACCGCAGGCGGCCACCTGGGGCGAATGGGTCACAACCAATATCTGCCCCTCAGCCGCTAGACGGGAGAGCCGCCGCCCCACTGCATCTGCGGTCGCCCCGCCCACCCCGCGGTCAATTTCGTCAAACATCATGGTGGCCTGCGACCGGCCAATGCTAAGACACATTTTCAGCGCCAGCATAAACCGGCTGAGCTCGCCTCCCGATGCAATCTTGGCCAGCGGGCCAGAGGGCGCGCCGGGATTTGTTGCCACGCAAAACGCAACCTGATCGGCCCCTGCGGGGCCCTCGGCGCCCGGGCTCACTTGGGTTTCAAACACCGCACGCTCTAACTTTAAAGGCGGCAATTCAGCCGCCATTGCCGCATCAAGTTTATCGGCTGCAGCCTGCCTTGCTTGGCGCAGCGCTGCGCTGGCTGTTTGATATCCGCTTTGGGCCGCAGTCAACGCGGCACGCAGTTGATCAAGCGTTTGAGTGCTATTGTCCAATGCGGCCAACCGGGCACTAAGCGTGGTGCAAAATGCGCCCAGTTCCTCAACCGGCACCTGATGTTTGCGCGCCAATCCGCGCATGGCAAACAGTCGCTCTTCGGTGATCTCAAGCTCTTCGGGATTGAAATCCAAAGCCTGCAGGCAAGCGTCGATCCCGCTTTGGGCATCCTGCACTTCGACCATCACCCGTTCAAGGGCCGCGATCGGAGCCTGCAAATGCGGCCCCGCCGTTTCCAGCGCCCCGTCAAGCCAGCGCGAGGCGTCAGCGATCAGGCCTTCTGCGCCCTCACGTCCCAAGGCGGCTTGGGCTTTTGCCACATCTTCACGAATACGCGCGGCCGATTGCATCATCCTGCGCTTTGCATCCAGCTCGGCCTCTTCGCCCGGGCGCGGGTCAAGCGCCGAAAGCTCCGCCACCGCATGGCGCAAAAAATCCTCTTCGGCCTGCAAGGCCTCAAGCTCTGCTTCGGTTTTTGCCACCGATTTCTGCGCCGCGCTCAGACTGGCCCAGGCTTTAGCAGTTTGGTCCAGTTGCGGACCATATGCGCCAAAGGCATCCAGCAAAGGCCGATGACCTTTGGCATCTAAAAGACCGCGATCATCGTGCTGACCATGCAGTTCGACCAAATGCTGCGAGAGCGTCCGCAACACTTCGCCGGACACCCGGCGGTCATTGATCCATGCGGTTTTGCGTCCCTCATTGCTGTTGGTCCGGCGCAAGATCAACTCATCCGACACCGGCAATCCGGCCTCCTCAAGCACCTGATGCGCCGGATGATCTTTTGGCAGATCGAACCAGGCCGTAACCTCACCCTGATCTGCGCCCTTGCGCACCAGCTCTGCACGCCCACGCCAACCTAGGACAAATCCCAGACAATCCAGTAAAATGGATTTACCCGCCCCTGTTTCGCCGGTCAAAACGTTCAAACCGGCTTCGAACTGAAGCTCGAGATGATCAATGATCAACATATCGCGGATCGTTAATCCCTTGAGCATCTTTCCATTTCGACCTTTGTTAGAAGTGCTGGCGAGGATATCACAGCCATTGTCCTTTAAGCACTTGACGGTAAATTTGGCTCAACCAGCCCGAACCAGATGCGCCGGGCGAGAGCCCCGCGTTGCCAAGCAAGGCGTAACTGTCGTCATACCAGCTGCTTTCAGGGTAATTATGCCCCAAAATCGCAGCGGCAGTTTGCGCTTCTTGGGTCAGCCCCAAGGATATATAGGCTTCGACCAGACGGTGAAGCGCCTCGGCGGTATGGGCTGTGGTTTGGAATTTTTCAACCACCGTGCGAAAGCGGTTGATCGCTGCGGAATAGTTTTTGGATTTAAGATAGTAGCGCCCGACTTCCATTTCCTTGGCCGCCAATTGATCAAATGCAAGGTCGAATTTTTGCTTTGCAGGTTCTGCGTAATCGCTATTGGGATATTGCTCGATCACAACCCGAAGAGCCTGCAGCGCCTCAATCGTTGCGCCTTGGTCCCGGCCCACATCAGCAATCTGATCATAATAGGTCAATGCCAGCAAATACGCGGCATAGGCTGCGTCCTCATCCGCAGGGTAAAAATCAATGAAACGCTGCGCGGCCGCACGGCTTTCTTCATAAATGGGTTCAAGATGCAGCGCATAGGCCTGCATGATCAACGCCCGTTTTGCCCAGTCAGAATAGGGATAGAGCCGTTCGATTTCAGAGAAAAATACCGCCCCCTCCTTATACCGTTTCCGGCTTAGCTCGTATTCGCCTTTTTGAAAAATCTGCTCTGCGGTTAAATCTTCGACATCCGTGGAGAGGTTGAAAGTGTTCGAGTTGCTGCACGCGCTTGCGGTCAGCAAATAGACCATTGCCAAAATCCAGACACCACGAAGATTGCCGAAAGACATGCCCATTTCCTTTTGCGTTTGATTTATACTCTCGAATTGCGCGCTCTTTGATCCCATGTAGCACAGAAATTTTGCCGGCAAAATGCCTGATCCGCAAGAGGTTTAGATAATCACGCCACCTGCACGCATTCTTCTAATGTGGCGCCAACACCTGGAAGTATTTCCGCAAGTGTATCATCGCAAATCACCAACTCAAAGGCACCAGGAGAGGTGAACAATTTATGCAGCAAGCCATTGGTGATGGCATGTCCTGCACGATGTCCGATGTAATGGCCCAAAATTGGCGCACCGGCCAAGGTCAGATCGCCCAAAGCATCAAGCATCTTGTGGCGCACGGCTTCATCAGAATGGCGCAAACCGCCCGGCGTTAAAACATCCGAACCATCGACCACCACAGCGTTTTCAAGCGAACCGCCCAGCGCCAAGCCATTGGCGCGCATGGCATCAACATCACTGTTGCGGCAGAATGTACGGCTGTTGCACAGCTCGCGCACAAACGAGCCGTTGGACATATTCAGTGTCTTATCCTGAATTCCAATTGCAGCGGCTTCAAAATTGATATGAAAACTCATCATCGGAACATCCGAGGGAACCAATTTCGCCCAGCCCTGATCGGTTTCGAACTTCACCTCACGCAGCACCCGAAGCGCTGCCAGCGGAGCATCAAAATACTCAAGCCCATGCTCTAGAATGCTCAGAACAAATGGGATCGCACTGCCGTCCAATATTGGAACTTCGGGGCCGTTGATTTCAATTCTTGCATTATGCACTCCGCAGCCAGAAAGTGCGGCCAATACATGTTCCACTGTTGAAACGGAAATGCCCGCCTCATTGGTCAGCTTGGTGCATAAAGAGGATTGCTCGACCCTGTCCCACCGCGCTGGAATTGCATTATCACCAATCGGTATATCGGTGCGAAAAAACCAAATTCCATGGTTTTCGGGTGCCGGACAAATCCGCAATTGGGCAGGCTTGCCGGAATGCAATCCAATTCCGTCAAAGGTATGAGCGTGTGATAGCGTAGTTTGCAAAGCTGCCCCAACAGATTTTGTCTGTGTTGATCGGCTGATCAACTTCTGCTTTAGTAAGGTTTTCCCGACCAAATCTCAACTCAAACTTTGTAACGCTTTGAAACATCCGCCACCGCAAAAGGCGAAAAGCCGCCGAGACTGTGCCACCTGCAATGGCACAGACGGACAGCTCAACTCGCTTACAGGTTTCAAAAAGCGCATTATGGCAAGATCAGTTGGCCTGACGGCGCAAAAATGCCGGCACCTCGATCCGATCTTGATCCGGTGATGGCGGATCATCTTGCGGGTCGCTCGCCTCCTGCGATTTATCGCTTTGCATTTGCGGTTGTCGGCGTGCGGAGGCTGCATCACGGCTTGTGTCTGCACCGGACATCCGGTTGATCAATGAACCAATCCCAAACCTAGGCCGCTCAGATTCTGCTGGCTCTTCCTCAATTGGCTGCGAGGCTTGCGATGCAGGCGAGTGCTGCACCGCGCTGCGCAGCCGTGCCAAGGCCTCTTGCGACGGCGTTGCAGGCGCGTCTTCAGCGGCCGGCTCGCTTAGGTGGGCAGCTTCAACCTGACTTTGTTGTTCTTGCGCCGTTTGATAGGCTGGCGGCGGTAAATCATCATCACTGCCTGCGTCGAAGCCCGAGGAGGCTGACCAGTCATCGTTGCTGCCGTGCTGCTCAGCTGGTTCAGGCTGCGGATGAAACAAATCCGGCTCTTCAAACTCTTCGGGTTGCGCCGCCTCAGGCGCTGCGTCATCACCACTGTCAACCGGGCTTTGGCTTAAAGGTTCTGCCAAGCGCCGGCGCGGAACAGGAATTTCAGTTGCCGACTGTGAGACATCAATGCCCGTGGCCACCACGGACACCCGCATCACCCCCTGCATTTCAGGATCTAGGGTTGAGCCAACAATGATATTGGCATCCGCGTCCACTTCTTCGCGCACCCGATTGGCCGCTTCATCCAATTCAAACAAGGTCAGATCCTGACCACCGGTGATATTAATCAGCACGCCGCGTGCACCGCGCAGACTGATTTCATCGAGCAATGGGTTGGCAATGGCTTTTTCGGCCGCTTGGATCGCGCGCTCTTCGCCTTCGGCTTCGCCGGTGCCCATCATCGCTTTGCCCATTTCATCCATCACCGCGCGGACATCGGCAAAGTCCAGATTGATCAACCCCGGACGCACCATCAAATCGGTGACCCCTTTGACGCCCTGATACAGAACATCATCAGCCATGCTGAAGGCTTCCGTAAACGTGGTTTTTTCATTCGCCAGCCGGAACAGGTTCTGGTTCGGGATGATGATCAGCGTATCGACCATCTTTTGCAGTGCCTCGACCCCTTCTTCGGCCTGCCGCATGCGCTTGGCGCCTTCAAATTGAAACGGCTTGGTGACAACGC
>CABZJG010000145.1 GCA_902525995.1 Paracoccaceae bacterium
TGGTGTAAGTCGGCCTTGTTGCACGGATCGTACCATAATTTGAATCTGCCCTTACCCGCACAATTAGTCAAGCGATGAGCTCGAACTTGGCGCGGCCAAGTTCAGTCATTTTGTTCAGAATGTGGGTGCCAATCTTGGCTTCGGTTTTTTGGTTGGGAAAGCTGCTCGCTCTCAGTTTGGGGCCGATGACCATCTTCCAGCGGCCCATTTGCGTCTCTGCGCGACTGCGCTGATTGTATCCGCTGCTTACCTGCTAGGCCATCCTTCCGCCGCTGCGTATTGCGGAAATGTGCTGGTCACGAAGGGTTGGATTGACCGCAGCCTTGGCGCTGAGAACCGCCGTCTTCGGAGGCGGGATGATGATCTCGACATTAACTCCAAACAGCTTCACAAGCAGGTCGCTGGTGGGGTCACCGTCATAGGCCCCATCGGCCATAAAGCGGCTCACGTCTGCGTCAATCTGATCCAGAAGCTCTGGTAAAGCAGTCGGATCCCCCACACCATCAGTGGTCAAATCTGAACACACGATCTCGCCTGTGACAAGATCCAACCCAAGATGCAACTTGCGCCATGATTTGCGTTTGGCCTTTGTCTTATGCTTGCTTTGCATCCACTCGCCTTCGCCAAATATCTTCAGGCCAGTACTGTCTACCACAAGGTGGATCGGGCTAGCCTTGTCGGAACGTGATTTCAGTGGCAAATCCAGTCCAGACCTGCGGCGTGAAAAGGTCGAGAAATCAGGCACACAGATATCCACCCCCATGAGCTTGACGAGGCTGCGCACAAACCCTTCGGTCTGGCGCAGCGGTTGCTTGTAAACCATGCCAAGTGTCAAACAAACCGTGATTGCCAGATCAGAGTAAGTCGGCTGACCACCCCGTGTCTTGCGGCGCTCTGCGTGCCAGGCAGCTTCTACCTCATCAGATAACCATATTGTGACGTCTCCACGTTGACGCAGGCTTTCATTGTAGGCTGGCCAGTTTGTTATCCGGTACCGCTTCTTCTCGAACTTGTGACGACAGGCGTCATTGAATTTATACGGCATCCACGATATCCAATAAATTAGAAAAGCCGCATCCAAACAGTATCGCGGGGATCCGTGCAACAAGGTCCTTCCAAGCAGGTTCAATTCGCAGAGCGCATTGCGAGCCGTAAAAAGCTGACCGGTCCAGACATCTGTTTTAAAGACAAGCAAGCAATGTCACAGTGGATAGATCGGTATCGATGAACAATTGAAAGATATTGTTTTTATGAATGTCCCCACGGGGACATAATTTATTTCAGCTTTGCAAGCATCTCCGTAACTACATTTTCCAGCACCTCACGTTGGACCCCGCTGAAGTCATGGTTTAATCTTAGCTCAAGACGTCCGTCAGACGCAGTGCATTTTGCAACACCCATTGGTGAGGATATACGAAAGGTGGTTTTTCCGATGGAGCTTACAGCGGGTTTTTGGAGTGTCGGCTTTAGATCAAGGAAGCTTTGTAAAATAGCCTGCTCTTCATCGGCGCTGCGATAGGGGTGTTTTGATAGTAGGTTTTTAAGCCGTTCTTTTGGTTTAGACACTTGGCCATTTGTCTCCTCCAGCTTTTTCAAAAGTGCACTCCCCATATTTCGGGATACTGCTGCCACATGATTTAAATCAACTAACGACAACAACCGCACAAATGTACGAATGTGACTACGTTTTTGTCGTGATGCTGATTGAAAAAGCTCATCGACCGCTTGATCAACCGTTATCATGACGGGATTCATCTTTTTGTATTCCTGTGCAAGCACTGCCAGTTCCCCAAACGTAACATCACGCCGCACGATATTTTCATCCACCATACGGCGGTACAACACTGAATTACTTTCGCCACGTGCGTTTATCACCGCGGGGATCGTATCAAACCCTCCATCTGGTAAATCATCTGCCAGTTCACGAAATGCAGTTAGGCGACGAAAACCTTGTATCAACTCGTATTGGCCATCGACCATTTCTACACGAATTGGATTTGACAGTCCAATTTCGCGAATTGAGGATTTAAGCTCCCCAATTTCTTCATCTCGCTCACCTGCTCTGTCTCGGATCAATTTTTTGGTTTTGACCTTTGATACTGGAACCCGGCTCGTCACCAAACCTTGGCGTTTCAAGTCAACATATTCATGTGCAAGCGCGTCATTTTCTTGCCGGATCAAATTTTCTGCAGCCATACGTTCGGCAGATGCATCCGCGGCTTCAGATATTGCCGTTGCCATCGGGCCACGGCGGTTTGTTTCTGCGGCGTCAGTTGGTTTACGCTCTAATGCCTGACCATCATCAAGTTCAAAATCAATGTCGAATACACGTCTTTTCTTGCTCATGGTTTGCCCTCCAAATTGGCCCATGCTTTAATCATATTCCCTTTGAATTCCTCATAGGCTCTATCAAATGATGCCCTTGCACGACGCCATGTTTCGCGGGTCATATCACGGTAATCTATTTCGTATATTGAAGATAAGAATCGCCCTGATTGTTCAACTGCTCGAGTTAACTCGATCGGATTAAGGGTAACTCTGTCGCCCCAAACTTTAACAAAGGCTTGCTGCATCGCGCTATGTAAGTCGTTGTTAGGCTCAAACCTGGTTAACAAAAAGCGAAGATCAGCAAATTCTTTGGGCAACTGCATTGTCCCCGCGGGGACAGATCCTGAAAAACCGACGAGATCTTCTAGTGCCTCAGATAACTGACCTATAAAAGAAGTTGTACTATCATACTCCCAATATCCAGGTCCTGACGGCACATATAAAACATCAGCAGCAAAGACTGCATTCATAGACTGATAGCCTATTGCTGGAGGGCAATCAAAAAGAATGAAATCATATAAATCTGGTGCCAATTGATCTAAATGGCGCGACACAGCAGCAAAAAATGACCACTCTGGATTCAGATGACGATATTGAGCAGACGCAAATTCAACAAAGGCTGCGTTAGCACAACTCGGCAATATATCAATAGTTGGCCAGTTCGTAGGCTTGATGAAATCACCCACACGAAGTGAATCTAATCCCATTCCAGTAATTGATTCGGGCAATCGGCGTGGAGACAAAGCGGTTCCCGTTTCTGCCCCATGGCTAACAGCATTCATACGTGCTGTTTCCTGTATAAGATCACGAGCCATGACTCCCCATACTGTGAACTCTTCCGCCACATCAGTAAGCCCCATGGAATGACTTAAAGTGGCTTGAGGGTCAAAATCCACACACAACACGCGATACCCATCCAATGCTGCTGCATGGGCAAAATGCAAGGCTACGGTTGATTTCCCAGCGCCACCCTTGAAATTAGCTACAGCTGCGCGAATGGCGCGCTTGTTGGAGGGTCTTGGCGGTATAAGAGAGGTTCGGTTGACTTTGATCTTACGACGAAGCTCGTTGATTTCTTCAAGATTGTACCACCTTTGTCGCCCATCTTCTTCGACAATGCCTTGAGGCAGGGTGGGGTCTGCAGCCAAACGCCCACGCAATGTGGAGTGATTAACTTTAAGAATAAGTTCGCTCACTTCCCAGCTAGAGAAACGGCGCAACGATTTTGCAGCATCAGGAGAAAAGGTTTGTTTACGAATTGCACCTTGCACCTTCAACGATGCTGCCTGAAGATCTCCTAGATCACGATAAGAATACATATTCCAAACCTCTGTTTTTATTAATGTGCCCACGGGGACATAGAAATCAAATGTTTTAAAATGGGAGAAAACCCCCATCAGGCTTTTACTATATATCAAGCAGAACGTAAAAAAAGCAATAGCTTTAAAAAGCGTTGAAAATTACGAAGCTATGAAAAGCAGAAAATGGAGTAATTTATCTAAGCTTAGGGAGATAGAGTGAAAAACTGATATGTGGCTCCACAAATGATTCTATTCAGACAGAAGGATATGGTGCAAATTAATGATAAATATATGATATGATTATTAACATTAGGTGACAAAATATGACAAATATGGGCCACACGAGGTGTCCCCCCTTACCAATAATACCTATTTTTTAAACTCTCATCGACTTCAAAATGTAAATCTTTGAAAACATCTTGACAAAATTACTTTTTAGGACGCTAATTGAGGGAATGCCGCAATTAGCGTTGCTAACGTGATCAAAAGCAACCAAGGACAAGGCAATCGGTGACATAGTCACCACAAACGAGCAAAAATATGAAAACGGGTTCCGTAAAACCTCTAGGACATGGTTCAGCGGCGCAGAAATATGACATTCTGACATCCTTAGGCACATTTGCATTATCTTTGGGGAAAACAGAACAACGTCGTGTGCTACGTCTTATCACCTTAATTACAGCACGGTATAATTGGGCGCGTGATGATCTATGTATTGGCCAACGCGAAATTGCGCGAATGTGGTCATGCAACGAACGAACTGTAAAACGCGAAATGGCATGGTTTAGGGGCCAAGGGTGGTTAATAGTTCGTTCCCAGGGGGCGCGTGGTCGGGTTTCCCAATATAGCCTTGGCATTCGGCGAATTTTAAATGACAGCAGCGTAACATGGGAAAAGGTCGGCCCAGACTTTGTGACACGCTTAGGGGCACGGGAGGCAGAGGTAAATATCATCCCAATGATCCCTAAAAAAATTCCAAGCGAAAAACTTGTTCCACCAGATGTCAGTTCAGGCACTGAATGGGCTTTGGCTCAGGCTATTTTACACCAAGAGAACCCAACCCAATTCAGCGCATGGATACAAGCTCTAAAACGTGGCGAGAGGGCAGGAGGGCAATTGAGGCTGGTTGCTCCATCAAAATTTCATGCAGCCTATGTACTTACTCACTTAGGCTCATACATCACAGCGGCCTGTCAAAGTGTCGACGGGAGTGTGACAGAAGTGGGTATTGTTTTTTAATATCTTACCCCGCCTAAACCTAGGGGAATGTGTTACATAGTTGCGCAGTGTATGTTTGTT
>CABZJG010000146.1 GCA_902525995.1 Paracoccaceae bacterium
AACGATTTTGAATTTGCGGCCCTGAGCGGACTTTGGTGATATCCGTCTATGCTGCGCTGCGGCCCGTCAGAGAAGACATTCGCTGCGAAAGCAAAAACGGTCCTTGAAAAACCATCCGAGCGTTGCAGTGTGGCGTTGTAAGAGCAGACGTTTGAACTTCAATGGAAAGGATCAAGGACAAATCCGGTTCGTACCGAACCCGCAGTCCTCGAAAATAAGGGGATTACCACTTCAGCGCCATGCCGGTTTGCACAGAGGCTGGTGAAGCGATCCTTGAGGAAGAAAACGATGATCCAGTATGCACCGATCCCGCAGAATCCGATCGTCAAACTATCCACGCCAGCATAGTTGGCATGATTTCAGAAGAACTTGGGCTCTGAAAGAAAGCTGGGGCGGGTGTCCAGTGCTTCATGAAGCGCGATCATTCGCTCGACCTGCCTAACGCGCGAATAGTCCGTATCATCGGGATGGGCGCTCCAGCCGAAAGGTGGCATGTCAAAGGCGGTGGACCGAAAACCTTCGGTTTCAACAGCCTCCAACATCGGATGCCACAACCCGGACCACGCCGCTGTGCCATGAGCAACCAAAACTTGGCCACGCCCCTTGCCCTCTACATCAATAAAGAAGAAAAGATTGTCTTTCGTTTCCAGCAAATAACCTTCATTTGGCAGATTTTCTCCAAAAGCGCGCACTTCTCGTCTGTCACTTGACCACATAAAGAAAAGTGAAATCACAAGCAGCGCAACGATTATGATGGCAGTTATTCGGAATATATACTTAAGAGTTGCGCAAACAATTGCAGAAAATCAAACGTTCCTATCAGCAGAACACAAACTCTTTATATGACCACCTCAGCGCTCAGAGTTCGAATTACAAGATTTTGAATCCATGTTGTAATGAACCCTCTAGAACAATCGCAGGCCTTAGTTAATTCGAAAGCGAAGTGGATCAAACCATATTCACGTGTGATGGCCATCTCGAGACAAAAGCCCAAGTAGAAACTCTAGCCAACAAGGTTGTCGTTTTCTAACGGCCATTGCTACCTAAAAAAATACTTTTCACATAGTGACCAGATCCTTCGACGAGCGCACGAGCAATCAAGGGAAGCTCTCGCACAGCCCTGGTCACATCATCCAGCTCTATCTGTTGCGCGCTTTCAGGGACATCAATGCGGACAACATTATCCTTTCCAGCCAACAAAGATGCTTGCCCAAGAGCGTTTTTCGATTGTGCTCTGAAGGCTGCAAGAAATGGGAGTGCAATAGCCCAGTCTTTGAGCCCACCATTTTGCGCACGTTCGCTCAGAGAAAATGTCCCCTCGCCAGTCCCAATGGACAGAATGCGTATGTTTTCCATCGGAACGTCAAAGCAAGCAACAGCGTCAACTAAGGCATTCATGATCGGGTTGTTTGCAAACAGACCGCCATCAACCATGATGTAGCCGTCATCCTGGACCGCCGGAAAAACCGTCGGTGCAGCACTGGTTTGCAACGCGATATCCACCATTCGTTTGTGCTGATCCAATGTGTAATCAGGATGATGCGGCGTCTTGTAGATGAAGGGCTCGCCATGCAGTCCCTCAAAACAGGGTATCACACATCGGGTCTGGGCTGCGCCAAACAACTCATCACCAAACTCCTCTTCAAGAGCCAAACGCAAAACTTCTTGGTCATGCTTTGGCTGACTGACAGATTTGATCAGACGGATAAGCCTGTCCGCGCTGTTCAAAGGCGGAAAGATGCGCTCGCCCTTTTCTAGATAGATGCAAAGCGCCTCCTGCGCAGTCATTCCCTTTGCCAGCGCAAGTGCAATGATCCCGCCTGTTGAGGTGCCCACAACCATATCAAAATGGCTCGTGATTGATCTACCGCCCAAAAAACGATGTTCAACCTCAGCAAGGTACGCGGCCGGGAACACGCCGCGGATACCGCCACCGTCGATAGAAAGTATCTTGAATAGACGATCTTTTGGCCAAGGCTGCTTGACACGTTTTTGCTGAATGGTGCCGTCTGAGCGGCGCGGTTTCGTCTGGTTCATTCGGCTTCCTCAAATTCAGCGTTTTCTGATTGGGTTGTCGGGTGTCGCCCCCCACCCGTCCATCGTCCGGTCATCAGCCACAACTCGTAGCAACTAAGCCAGTCCAACGCCCAAAGAACGATAGTCTGCGACAGGAACATTGTGTCATCCCATTGATCGGTTTTCGGGTCGTAAAGGCACAAAGTCGGATCATTCGCTGGCGGGTAAACATGTGGAAGCTGACCCTCTGCATTTTCAGAAAGACGGATCAACTCAGGCGCCAGAATTCTGACATTCGGTGCGTCAAACAGGCGATAATCGATACTTACTTTATATTTCTGGAATTGCGGGCGAAGTTGCCCGACCCATCGGACACTCCCAAAGCACTGGTGGCATGGTTTGAGTGCAGGCCAGGTTGCCTTCATCGCGGTAACCTGATCCTTGATGAGGATCGGGCGCGGCTCCATCAGATCTTCTTTCCGAAAAAAGTATGATCACGACCTGACGCGATTGCTTTGGATGATCTCACGACCGCTGCAGTAGGGAGAATGAGCTTTCCTGTGCGAGTGTATTGCTGAGAACTGCTCTTAATCGATTGCCCGATCTCATTTGCGATCGCATCAGCAGCACGTGTTACAACTTGCCCCCCAAAATGACCGCGCATCCACTCCATCATGTGCGGAGGCGACATCTGACCGCGTTTCAGCTGCTCCAAACCTGCAACCAACTCTTTGAGTTTTATGGCGTAGTCATCTTGCTGACTGATGTTCTCGGGCCAGCGGTCTGTGAAGACATCCAGTGCGTGGCAGGGATTGCTAACACTGATCAATTGCCCATAAAGCGACGCGTTTTCGATTTCGGTTATCATGAAACCCGCCTGGCGGATCAACATATTTGTCAAAGACGTATTCGGGCGCGCCGCCGCCGCCGCATAGTGTGATAATAGGATAGAGGGCGCGATGCGCCCATCATAATCTGCAAACCGGATGTTACGATATCGTTTGTGGAGCTGAAGAGCCAAAGTGGCGGTGTTTTTGACCACAAACTCTGTTGGCTCGGGTACATCGTCTACGTCGGCATCCGCGCGATACTTACCCTTGTTCAAAACCTCCCAATGTTTGGCAAAGCTATCCACAACGCGTTGTTCGATGGGCGTACGGTCGCGGTAGTGCATCGCAAAACCATAGGCATTCATCGGCACCATGTGGTCGTCCAACGTGGCGACCGGACCTTTGGCGTGAAAAATATGACTTTGGCGTTCGAGCGTACCCACTTCTCGGATCGATGGTGAGATATCGAGGTGCATGCCATCCCGATAGTACAGCGTCACGCAGCGCGTCTGGCGCACCAATTTGAGTCCTCGATATCCTTCGAGAGCCTTTTCCAACTCCATCAAGATCTGCAGAGGTGACATGAAACGAAATCGGCCACCTAGCTGGGCGACAATATCGAGATCAAATTCGTCATCAGTGCCTTTGGTCGAAATCGTGGCGTCGATGGACATCGAACCTTGAGGATAAAAGTGTTCGATCTGGCCTTTGAAGGCGCTAGACGTCGATTCAAGGTATTGGCGCACCGCTTCGTAGCGGTCGACTGCCTTTTGGTGTAGGCTAGGTGGCAGTTGAATGCTGAATGCAATTTCAGCAAGAAGGCGATCTACAGGGTCGTCAAACGGGTCAATGCCATGTGGCGGGTTCATCATATTCAATTTTCTTCTCCGTGTCGGGGTTAAGAGCAGTTGTGCTTCGGTTTTTCATTTTGTTCTCCCTAGTATTATTCACGAAGTACTTATATGATTCCTCGCTACTCCGAACTTATATAGAATCTTGATATCCGGTGTCAAGGGTGTTACGGTTCTCTTACACCGAACAAAAACCGTTGAATGGATGACCTATGCCCCCTAAAGCCAAATTTGGTGCGAGAATTAAAGAATTACGCACAGAAAAGAAAATGACGCTGGACCAGCTCGCCGAAGCAACAAAGTCCTCCAAGAGCTACATTTGGGAACTAGAAAACAAGAACCCACCCAGACCGTCAGCAGAAAAATTATCAGCGATTGCAAAGGCACTTGGCGTGACAGTTGATTACTTATTTGGAGCAGATGAGCAAACCAAAGCTGAGGCCGAAGATGTGGCATTTTTCAGAGAGTATTCTGAGATGCCAGAGAAGACACGAATCCAATTGCGAGCAATCGCAAAAACACTGACCGAAAAGAAAAACTGAGAGTGCCTCCAAACATGCAGTCTTTAGCAATAAAGCAATCCAATCAGATCACCCTGATGTTGGACCAGGTTCTCGGCACTAACAGGTTTGACCGGGGTCCAGTCGACATCGCCAATCTTGCTCTAGAATACTCTGCTCATACCGCGCCTGAATCACCGATCCGTGAGGTTTTGGAGAGAGATATCCCTGGATGTATGGGAGCACTCGTTTATGGGGAAAGCAAACCCCGTCAATGGACAATTGTATCTCACAAAGATCAATCAGAAGGACGTCGGGCCTATACCCTGGGTCATGAATTTGGCCATTACGTTCTCCATAGAAAGCTGATCGATGAAGACGACAGATTTGATGGTGGCATCTATTGTGATGAAAGTAGTGTTTTGCGGCGGGAAGGCGAAGACATTGAGCACGAAGCAGATGAGTTTGCTGCCAACCTGTTAATGCCATTCCACGACTTTTGCAGACAGATTTCATCAAAGACAGTTCCGAGTTTCGACGACTTGGGGACAATCGCTGATAGATATGGCGTTTCCCTCACCGCAGCCACACTTCGGTGGCTTGAATGGCATTGCCAAGTTGTTTGAGGTATCCGCATGATGTATATGTGACGCATG
>CABZJG010000147.1 GCA_902525995.1 Paracoccaceae bacterium
CTTTTGGCTGACAAAAATATGAATATGGGTTTTTACATCCGTCGGCCCGTCAAAGGTCCCCATGGAAACGGCTGTCCAGTCTGTTTCAACGACGGGATCAAAAAACAGGTTGGTCCCACAGGTTTTACAAAACCCACGGCGGACTTTCTCGGACGACTAGTACCACGAAACATTTTCCTCGCCTTCAATGATCAGCGCCTCGCGGGGAATATCGGTTGAGACCAGATAGTGACCGGTCCATTTGCGGCAAATGTTACAGTGACAGGCATCTGGATCTTTGAGGTGTCCAGAAACGCTAAAGCGGACCGCACCGCAGAGACATGAGCCTTTGTGCATATGACACCTCCTAATTCAATGCTGTAAATCTATGTTGCAACACTACCCAACACCTTTCTCTCCCTCAACACGAAAAAAACGCCCCAGCACAAGCCGAGGCGTTCTTGAAATCGTAAAATCCAAAAAGATGCGTTAGTCGCGCTCTTCGATGATCTCAACCATATGCGAGATTTTGTTGACCATGCCGCGGATCGCAGGCGTGTCTTCAAGTTCGCGTGTTTTGTGCATTTTATTGAGACCCAGACCGATAAGGGTTTGACGCTGTTTGGCCGGTCTGCGGATCGGGGAACCGATTTGTTTGACGACGATGGTTTTTGCCATTTCTCGCTCTCCTTACGCTTCAGCAGCTTCAACAGGCGCGGCCGGAGCCTCATCCCGTTTCAAAATGTCTGCCACTTTTTTACCGCGGCGCTGTGCGACCAATCTTGGGCTGGCCTCTTTTTGCAAGCCGTCGATGGTTGCGCGGATCATGTTATAGGGGTTTTGCGATCCAATGGACTTGGCAACCACGTCCTGAATACCAAGCATTTCAAACACAGCACGCATTGGACCACCGGCAATGATACCAGTACCCGTTGGGGCTGTGCGCATAACCACCTTGCCAGCACCGTGACGACCTTCCATGTCGTGGTGCAATGTGCGGCATTCGCGCAATGGAACACGGATCATTTGGCGTTTGGCTTGCTCGGTCGCCTTGCGAATTGCTTCGGGCACCTCTTTTGCTTTACCTTTGCCAAAGCCAACGCGGCCTTTTTGATCCCCGACCACCACGAGAGCAGCAAAGCCAAAACGCTTACCACCTTTCACGGTTTTTGATACCCGATTGATCGCAACGAGACGATCGGCGAACTCGGGCGCTTCATCGCGTTCGCGGCGACCTCGGTTGTTTTGTTCTTTAGCCATTCTTCCGTCTCCTTAAAACTTCAATCCGCCTTCACGTGCGGCGTCGGCCAAAGCCTTAACACCCCCGTGAAAGAGAAATCCGCCACGATCAAAGTAGCAATCTTCAACACCAGCAGCTTTACCACGCTCTGCGAGTGCTGTGCCAACTTTAGCAGAAGCATCGAGATTGTTCTTACCAAAAATGCCCAAGCCTTTTTCGAGCGATGACGCGGCGGCCAAGGTGCGGCCACTGACGTCGTCGATCAGCTGAGCGCTGATGTTTTTGTTGCTGCGGTGCACCGACAGACGAATACGTCCGGCGTTGACCTTGCGAAGTTTGTTCCGGACGCGCAAGCGGCGCTTCAAGAACAGTTGTCTTTTGCTGTTTGCCATTTTGCGTTTCCTTACTTTTTCTTCCCTTCCTTGCGGAAGATAAATTCACCCTTATAGCGGATCCCTTTGCCTTTATAGGGCTCTGGTTTCCGCCATTCACGGATATTTGCGGCCACTTGGCCAACCAATTGCTGATCAGTTCCTTCAACAATGATTTCAGTTGGCTTTGGCGCGGTTACGGTGACGCCTTCTGGAACCGGAAAGTCCACATCATGCGACAAGCCAAGATTCAACTTTAGAACATTGCCCTGCATTTGAGCACGGTACCCAACACCGGTGATCTCGAGTTCTTTTTTGAACCCGCTTGTCACTCCGGTTACCAAGTTCGCAACCATCGTGCGGCTCATACCCCATTGCTGACGCGCGCGCTTTGAAGAACCGCGCGGTGTGACAGAAACGCCGCTCTCTTCAACCGCGATGGTGACATCATCGGTTGCATGAAAACTGCGAGTCCCCTTGGGGCCTTTAATCTCTACGGTCTGGCCTGAGATAGATGCTGTAACACCTGACGGCAGCTCGACCGGTTTTTTACCAATACGAGACATTCCAGACCCCCTTAGAAGACTGTGCAGAGCACTTCACCACCAATATTGGCAGTGCGTGCAGCCGCATCCGACATCACACCCTTTGGGGTGGAGACAATCGACACACCAAGGCCCTGACGAACCTGTGGGATGTCCTTAACGCCCAGATAAACACGCCGACCAGGTTTTGAAACCCGTTTCAGCTCGCGAATAACTGGAGCGCCATCGAAATATTTGAGGCTGATTTCAAGCGCTGGGTGGCCATTGCCGCCCGTCACTTTTTCATACCCGCGGATATAGCCTTCATCCGCCAGAACATCCAAAACCCAACCACGCAGCTTTGAGGCAGGGGTTTGAACCACTGACTTGCCGCGCATTTGCGCATTGCGGATGCGGGTAAGCATATCGGCGATAGGATCATTCATATCGTCTCTCCCTTACCAGCTCGATTTGACCATACCGGGCATCTGCCCGCTGGAACCCAACTCACGTAGCGCGATACGCGATACTTTGAGCTTGCGATAATAAGCATGCGGACGACCGGTCAACTGACAGCGGTTGTGCAGCCGGTTTGCCGCGCTATTGCGGGGCAATTTTGCCAGTTTCAAACGTGCTTTAAAACGCTCTTCCATTGGCAGGTTCTCATCATTCGCGATCTCTTTAAGCGCGGCGCGTTTGGCGGCATATTTTTCCACCAACCGTTGGCGCTTTTTCTCGCGTTCGACCATTGCTTTTTTAGCCATGTCTAAACTCCTTCTCGCGGATCAGCTGTTGAAGGGCATGTTGAAATGCTTCAACAGCGCCTTGGCTTCCGCGTCGGTTTTCGCGGTGGTAGAAATTGCAACGTCCATACCCCAGTTTTCATCGACCTTATCAAAGTCGATCTCAGGAAAGACGATGTGTTCTTTAATCCCCAGAGCATAGTTGCCCCGACCATCAAAGCTTTTTGCCGAAACGCCGCGAAAGTCGCGGATCCTCGGCATAGCAACCGTGATTAACCGATCAAGGAATTCATACATACGGGCGCCGCGCAGAGTGACTTTTGCACCCATGGGCATATCCTCACGAACCCGAAAGCCCGCAATAGATTTTTTGGCGCGCGTAACCACAGCGTGTTGACCCGCAATCGTGCTTAAATCCTGCTGAGCGGATTTGGCTTTCTTACTGTCTTTGACAGCCGCTTTACCAGCGCCGATGTTAAGAACGATTTTATCCAAACGTGGGATTTGCATGTCGTTCTTATAGCCAAACTCTTCTTTCAGAGCCGCGCGAATGTTTTCGTCATAGGCCGCGCGAAGGCGGGGCGTATACTTTGCACTATCAGCCATCGATCAGATCCCCCGTGGTTTTTGCAAAACGCTGCTTCTTGCCATCTTCAAGCTTGAAGCCGACGCGTGTTGGTTTACCGTTAGAATCGAGCAGTGCCAGATTTGAAAGATCAATCGGCATTGCTTTAGGCAGTCTGCCGCCCTGCGATGTCTGCGTTTGGCGCGTATGACGGATTGCCATATTGATGCCATCGACAATTGCTTTGTTCGCACTGGGGTTTACAGATTCAATCGTGCCTTCTTTGCCCTTGTCTTTACCAGCAAGAACAACAACTTTATCACCTTTGCGGAGTTTTGCAGCCATTACAGCACCTCCGGAGCAAGCGAGATAATTTTCATAAAGTTTTTGGCCCGCAATTCGCGAACAACTGGCCCGAAAATACGTGTTCCGATTGGCTCACCCGCTGTGTTGAGCATAACAGCAGCGTTGCTGTCAAAACGGATGGCTGTGCCGTCTTCACGGCGAACTTCTTTGGCTGTGCGTACGACAACGGCTTTACGCACGTCACCTTTTTTAACACGGCCGCGCGGGATGGCTTCCTTGACCGAAACAACAATAATGTCGCCTACGGATGCGTATTTACGCTTGGAACCACCTAGCACCTTGATGCACTGAACTCGGCGAGCGCCGGAGTTGTCAGCAACATCCAGATTGGTTTGCATCTGGATCATGTGGTTTCTCCCGACCTATGGGGGGCCTTTTGCCTTGTCCCCAGGGTTTCGATTAAACCGAAAGGTCTTTCAGCCTAGGCTTCAAGAACCTCCCAGCGTTTCGTTTTCGACTTTGGCGCACATTCGATAATCCGAACTGAATCGCCAACTTTGAAAGCGTTCTTTTCATCGTGAGCCCGGTATTTTTTGGACTTACGAATAGTCTTTTGCATAACAGGGTGCTTAAAACGGCGCTCGACCGACACTGTTATAGTTTGAGCATTCGCATCGCTTGTGACAACGCCTTGAAGAATACGTTTGGGCATCTTTTAGGCTCCTTGCTCTGCAGCCGCAGCAGCGGCTTTTTCGTTCAATATGGTTTTCACAAGCGCGGCATCGCGCTTGACCGCACGCATGCGGGCCGTGTTTTCCAACTGATTGGTGGCCTGCTGAAAGCGTAGATTGAACGACTCTTTCTTCAGGTTGGCCAACTCCTCGCGGAGCTGATCAGGTGTTTTATCGCGTAGTTCGCTGGCGTTCATCGCCTTTTCCTTCCTAACATCACCAGAAGGCCCAATAAGGTTACCTTGCGCCTGGTGGATGAAATACTATCTAATCCAATCACCAAAACGCCGATTCCATCGGAA
>CABZJG010000148.1 GCA_902525995.1 Paracoccaceae bacterium
GCGTAGCTTTCGTCATCTGTGACCGTGACATGGGCAATCCAAAGTGCTGGGCATTAGCATGCTCCTTCTAATATCTGCTGCGCCGCTGCTATTGCGGCCTCAGCGCCTGTTATATCATTTCCACCGCCCCGCGCCAAATCGGGCCGTCCGCCGCCGCCTGCGCCGCCCAAAAGCGGCACTGCGGCCCGAACCAGATCTACCGCCGAAAGGCTTTCAGTTAAATCTTTGGTCACACCTGCACAGACTGCCACTTTTCCATCAGCATCCGAAATGAGGAGCACAGCACCGGACTTAAGGCGGGTTTTGTGTTCATCAATCAAGGACGGCAGCTCTTTTCCAGAAACGCCGGGCAGAACCTGAGCAACAAAGCCGATGCCGCCAATATCTCTTACATCCACGCCGCCGCCGTTTGAAGCGCCGCCAGACAGCGCCAGCTCGCGGCGCAATTGAGCGAGTTCATTGCTGAGGGATTTACGTTCGTCCAAGAGCGCTTTTACCCGCTCGGGCACATCAGATAGCGGAGATTTCAGCTCAGCCGCCGCCAATGCCAAAGCAGTATTTTGTGCCATCAGATACTCATAGGCCGCCTGCCCTGTCAGCGCTTCTATGCGGCGCACGCCTGCGCTGCTGGCACTATCGCCGGTGGTTACAAACATGCCAATTTCACCGGTTTGCGTCACGTGGGTTCCGCCGCAAAGTTCAAGCGAATAAGTCGCCCCATCATTGCCTTTGCCAGAGCCGTCAAGATGGCCCATAGAGACAACCCGCACCTCATCGCCATATTTTTCGCCAAACAGCGCCTGCGCACCAAGACCGCGTGCGTCATCCGGGGTCATGATGCGCGTTTCTACCGGCGTATTTTGGCGGATAAAGGCGTTGACCTCGGTTTCTAAAGCGCGCAAGTCTTCGGCGCTGAGCGCTTTGGCATGGCTAAAGTCAAACCGCAACCGATCATCGGCATTGAGCGATCCGCGCTGCGCCACATGATCACCAAGGCGGCGGCGCAGTGCTTCGTGCAGCAAATGCGTGGCCGAATGATTGGCCCGAATTGCGCTGCGCCGCGCATGATCAACTTCAAGCTCTACCCCAAGGCCAAGATTGATCTCTCCTTCAAGTATCTCGGCAAAGTGAATAAACACATCAGCTGTTTTCTTGGTATCGGTGATTTTAGCCAATACACCATCGGCTTTCAAAGATCCGCTGTCGCCAATTTGCCCGCCGCTTTCCGCATAAAACGGTGTTTGGTTTAGCACAATTTGCACCGTTTGACCCGGACCCGCAGATTGCACTTCTGCGCCGTCTTGGACCAAAGCGAGCACCTGAGCCTCTGCTTTTTCCGTCTTATAGCCCAGAAAATCGCTTACACTGTGGCGATCTGCTATGTCGAACCAAATGGTGGCGTCCGCGGATTGGCCCGATCCGGACCACGCCGCGCGCGCCTTTGCCTTTTGCTCGGCCATAGCATCGTTGAATCCATCGGTGTCGACCTGCAGACCTTTTTCGCGCAGGGCATCTTGGGTCAGATCAAGCGGGAAGCCATAGGTATCATAAAGTTTAAATGCCGTCCCACCTAGCAAAGTTCCGCCCTGATCCAGATCGACTATTTCGTCTTCCAACAGCCTTAAACCGCGATCGAGCGTGGTTTTAAAGCGGGTTTCTTCGAGTAGCAGAGTTTCTTCAATAAGCGCCTGCCCCTGTTGCAGTTCCGGATAGGCCTGCCCCATTTGCTTGACCAAAGCGGGCACAAGGCGGTGCATCACCGGATCTTTGGCCCCCAGCATATGCGCGTGGCGCATCGCGCGGCGCATAATGCGGCGCAAAACATAGCCGCGGCCTTCGTTTGAAGGCATTACACCATCTGCGATCAAAAATGAGGTTGAGCGCAAATGATCTGCGATCACCCGGTGCGAGACATTCATATCCCCATAAGGATCAACCGAGGTTGCCTCGGCTGACGCCTCAATCAGGTCTTTCATCAGGTCGGTATCATAATTGTCATGGCTGCCTTGCAATAAGGCGGCGATGCGCTCAAGTCCCATACCCGTGTCAATGGATTGCATATCAAGTGGCACGCGCGATCCATCTGCAAATTCTTCGTTTTGCATGAAAACAAGGTTCCAAATCTCGATGAACCGATCGCCATCTTCTTCTGGGGAACCCGGAGGTCCGCCCCATATATGATCGCCATGATCATAAAAGATTTCTGTGCAAGGCCCGCACGGGCCTGTTGGCCCCATACGCCAGAAATTATCATCTGTCGCAATGCGGATGATCCGGTCGTCGGACAGGCCAGCCGCTTTTTTCCAAATCTCGGCCGCTTCGTCGTCATCATGGTAAATGGTGACGCACAGCCGGTCTTTGTCGATGCCGAACTCTTTGGTGATCAATTCCCAGGCAAACGGAATTGCATCGGACTTGAAATAATCGCCAAAGCTAAAATTCCCCAGCATTTCAAAAAAAGTATGATGGCGAGCCGTGTATCCCACATTATCCAAATCATTATGCTTGCCCCCCGCACGCACACATTTTTGCGCCGTTGTCGCCCGCTTGTAATCACGTGTTTCCACCCCGGTAAACAGGTTTTTAAATTGCACCATCCCCGAATTTACGAACATCAAGGTCGGATCATTTTGGGGCACCAGAGGGCTGGATTCAACAATCTCGTGTCCCTGCTTTGCGAAATAATTCAAAAAGGTCGAACGGATATCGTTTAAACTGGGCATTTGGCTGGCTTTCAAACAAGTATTTTTCGTGTAGACGAGGTATAACCTAAGCCCTTAATTGTCCACAGTTAACCGTCGATTGCCGCCTTGCGCCAAGAAAAAGCCGCTGCAAATACAACAGCGGCTTTCTATTTTGCGAAATGATAAGCCTCATCTAGGCTTCGATCACATCATCACCCTTTGAGCCCGCTTCTGATTTTGGAATTTCAAAGTCAAGCCCGTGGGCGGCGCGGATTTTATCTTCGATCTCATAGGCAATATCGGAATTGTCCTTCAGGTATATTTTGGCGTTTTCACGCCCCTGCCCGATGCGCTCATCGCCATAGCTGTACCAGGCGCCGGATTTTTCCACCACACCGGCTTTGACACCGAGATCAAGCAATTCGCCCATTTTGGAAATGCCTTCACCATACATGATGTCAAACTCAACTTGCTTAAAGGGTGGTGCAACTTTGTTTTTAACCACTTTGACCCGCGTTGCATTGCCCACCACTTCATCGCGGTCTTTAATCGCTCCAATACGGCGAATATCAAGACGTACCGAGGCATAGAACTTCAATGCGTTACCGCCTGATGTGGTTTCAGGGCTGCCAAACATCACACCAATTTTCATGCGGATCTGGTTTATAAAAATGACCATGCAATTGCTGCGGCTGATCGATCCGGTCAGTTTGCGCATCGCTTGGCTCATCAGACGGGCCTGAACGCCCACGCTGCTATCGCCCATATCGCCTTCCAGTTCGGATTTGGGCGTGAGCGCCGCAACCGAATCGACCACAACCATGCTGACGGCGCCCGAGCGCACAAGCGTGTCGGTAATTTCCAAAGCCTGCTCACCTGTGTCCGGCTGACTGATGAGTAATTCATCAAGATCCACACCCAGCTTTTTGGCGTAAAGCGGATCAAGTGCATGCTCTGCATCCACAAAAGCACATACACCGCCCTTTTTTTGCTCTTCGGCCACACAGTGCAGCGTCAACGTTGTTTTGCCCGAACTTTCTGGCCCGTACACTTCTATGATGCGGCCTTTCGGCAAACCGCCGATCCCCAAGGCAATATCCAGCCCCAAAGACCCTGTCGAGGTAGAGGCAATTTCCTGTATCGGGTTTTCCCCGCCCAGCTTCATGATCGAGCCTTTGCCAAACTGCCGCTCAATCTGTGCCAGTGCGCTGTCCAGCGCTTTTTGCTTTTCCGTACCGCTCTTATTACTCATTGAAAGAATGTCTGCCATTTTGTTTCGCCTTTCTTATTTCACAGCCACACCCATAGGGCAATCACTGCATTGTTCCGCTCTTGTTCCCATTATGGGGCTAAAACAAGAACATTTCAAGAAAATTTTAATAAAATGACTTTCAACTAAAAATATTAAAGAGTAATGTAGAGTATCCAATTTTAATTTATGGCCTTGCATTATGATGGTATTTATTGAGAAAAACCTTGTTTTTCTATCCATGCCGAAAACGGCTTCTACAGCTTTTATCGCCGCTTTGACGCCTTATGCGTCAATGATGATCAAATCACCCCCCGGCGTAAAGCACATGAACCTTAGGCGGTTTGACAACCGTCTTCGCCCAGTACTGGAAAAAAGCCAAAAAGAACCCCTAGAAACCATGGCGATTATTCGCCACCCGATTGATTGGCTGGGAAGTTGGTACCGGTACCGGCAGCGTGATAAAATTGAAAATACTCCAAACTCTACGCAAGATGTCAGCTTTGATACCTTTGTTCAGGCGTATATGTCCCAAAGCCCGCCCGATTTTGCCAAAATTGGCGATCAAGCAAAATTTCTGCAACCTGCAAAACAGGCGGCGCCAGTTACACATTTGTTTCAATATGAAGATCAATCCGGGCTTGTGCAATTTCTAGAGCAG
>CABZJG010000149.1 GCA_902525995.1 Paracoccaceae bacterium
TTTATAATTTCTGTTCCTGTTATTCTCACCCAGCTGGCGTCACCTGTGGCCAATTATCTGCTGACCAAAGTCATTTCTGATTTCGGCGACAGTGCGGTGGCGGCTTGGGCGGTGATCAATAGGTTGACTGTTGTTGCCTTTGGTGGCGTATTTTCACTTTCCGGCGCTGTTGGCGGTATTTTTGGGCAAAATTTTGGCGCCCAGCAGTTTGACCGTATACGCACAACCTATTGAGATGCGATAATTTTCTGCATTGGTTATACCTTCCTCGCATGGGCTATTTTGATGTTGGCAACAGACTTTATTTCAGCTGTTTTTAATCTTGATCCGAAGGGCGCAGATATCTTGTGGGCTTTTACCCATATTGGGGCGGGTACATTCATCTTTACAGGTATGATGTTCGTGGCCAACGCCGCGTTCAATAATATGGGAAAACCTGTGTGGTCAACTGCGCTGAATTGGTTCAGGGATGGTTTGCTGACATTGCCCGCTGCGCTTTGGCTGTCGGGGATATTTGCAGCAAGTGGCGTAATCTATGCGCAGTGATTGGTGGCCTTTATTGTCGGTATACTGGCGACGTTTTGGGGGTTTCGATTTATAAAATCAGCGCAGCAGAGCCGGTCAGAGGTTGACCCGAGCACTTTAGAGGCCTAACGCTCCGCCCACACATAGCGGAGATTTAAATGCCCACTTTTACTGCCTTGACAACCCTGTCTGAAAAGCAATCGGCGCAAGCCCTTGGCGCAGCAATGGAACGTCTTGAGCCTGAACCAATGGGGGTTGGGGTATTTGAGTTGGAAGATGGCTCAGGATTGTGGGAGGTCGGCGGTTATTTTACACAAGCCCCTGATGATACTGCGCTGGCAATTTTGGCCGCTGCATTTGATGCGGCCCCTTTTGCTGTCTCAAAGTTGCCCGAAACCGATTGGGTGGCCAAAGTCAAACGCGAATTGAAACCCGTTCAGGCGGGACGGTTCTTTGTCTATGGCAGTCATGATGCAGATCAGGTTCCACCAGATAGTGTTGCGCTTCTGATTGAGGCCGCAATGGCTTTTGGCACTGGACATCATGGTACGACCTTGGGTTGTTTGCGGGCTTTGGACCGGTTGGCTGCGACCGGATTTGAAGGGCGCAACGTGATTGATGTTGGATGCGGGACAGCGGTTTTGGCGATGGCGGCAGCTTCGATCTGGTCGTCGCCTGTTCTGGCCAGCGACATTGACCAAGTCGCCGTGGACGTGGCGCATGCAAATGTTGTGTCCAATCAATTGGAAGGACGCGTTACATGCCTTGAGGCCGCTGGCTTTGATCACCCCGATTTATCTGTCTCAGCGCCCTTTGATCTGGTCTTTGCCAATATTTTAAAAGGCCCTTTGATTGATCTGGCTTCGGCCATGGCAGACCATATTAAGGATCAAGGATATGCGATCTTATCAGGTATCCTGACCGAACAGGCAGATCAGGTGACATCATGTTATGCCGAAGCGGGCTTTGAACTTGTGCAACGCGAAGATATTGGCGAATGGTCAACGCTCACCCTGCGCAAATCGCAATAAAAAAGGGCACTACGGAACACCATAGCACCCATAACCGACAGGGAGAAATGTCGGGTATTCAGCGTCCAAGGGGCAAACGCGTGAAATTTTCGATGTCACCGCGGCACAGCCCGATGTCTTCGAGTTGCCGATCAGATAGTCGAGACAGGCTCGAACGGGTCAAACGGCGATCATTCCAATTGTTGATGGCGGTAAAGACATTGGTGAAAAGTGCCGATCCTTTGCCTGAGGTTCGCGCTACGTCGCTAGTGCTTACTGCTGACATAATTAAAGTCCTTTGAAAGAGGGATTCCTAACGCCCACGTAGGCTCGAAACCCTGTCAGTACAATCATCGTTTTTGCATGTCCTCTATGCTTTTTCTGCATGGCTAAAAAGGGACTGGAAACAAATGGGAACAAGCGCCCTTTATCACAGCAATTCTGGTCAGATTTTTGATGCTCTGTGGCCTGACTTGCAGCAGCTAATAACCTGCGTGAATATTTTGTGATTGGCATTTGTTCACGTTTCGTGCTAATTGATTTGCATAACAAGATATAAAAAGGGCAGTGAGCATGCGGGTACTCGGGGTTGACCCAGGATTACGCAATATGGGCTGGGGGATTATCGAGGTCTCAGGCAGCCGGATTGTCCATGTAGCAAACGGTATATGTCATTCTAGCGGTGAAGATTTAGCCATGCGTTTGCTTTCATTATACCATCAAATGACCGATGTGGTGTCAAACTGGGCACCTGATACGGCAGCGGTTGAGCAGACCTTTGTCAACAAAGACGCTGTGGCCACGCTAAAGCTGGGGCAGGCGCGGGCGGTGGCGCTTTTGGTGCCTGCTCAGGCGGGGCTTCCGGTGGCGGAATATGCCCCCAACAAAGTGAAAAAAACCGTTGTCGGCGTGGGACATGCGGATAAGCAGCAAATTGACCATATGGTGCGCCTTCAATTGCCCGGGGTTGAAATCAAGGGCGCCGACGCCGCAGATGCTTTGGCCATTGCGCTGTGCCATGCTCATTATGCGCGATCATCGGACCGGTTTTCGCAGGCAATAGCAGAGGCTGTGGCATGATTGGAAAGCTGTCAGGGCGCATTGAGTATAAATCTGATGACCATCTTCTTTTGGATGTTCGCGGTGTGGGGTACATCGTTTTTTGTTCGGATCGGACCCTTATGGCGCTGCCCGGAGTTGGCGAGTTTACCGCGCTTTATACAGATTTGGTGGTCCGCGAAGACTTGATGCAATTGTTTGGGTTTCTGACTCTGGTTGAAAAAGAATGGCACCGGCTTTTGCTTTCAGTCCAAGGGGTTGGGGCAAAAGCATCGCTCGCAATTCTTGGGGCTTTGGGACCAGACGGTGTCAGTAAAGCAATTGCGCTGGGCGATTGGACATCCGTGAAAGCGGCCAAGGGCATCGGGCCGAAAACTGCTCAGCGGGTGGTTAATGAACTCAAAGACAAAGCTCCAAAAGTGATGGCTATGGCCGGAAATGTACCGGCCTCCGTGGACCAGTCAACTGATCCTGACGCCGTGATAGAGCCAATCGCTGCCGCAAAGCCTGATCTGCCAACCGCCGCAAGGACGGGCAATCCGGCCGCGCAAGCCGAAGCCTTGTCTGCTTTGAACAACCTTGGGTATGGCCCGGGCGAGGCGGCCTCGGCGGTGGCGCAGGCTATGGCTGACGGCAGTGATGGCGACACAGCCGCATTGATCCGCGCGGCCTTGAAACTTTTGGCACCGAAAGGCTAGGGCATGAGCGATCCTGATCCGATAATGCGCCCTGATCTGCTTGAGGATGACAATGACCGTGCGCTCAGGCCGCAGGGGCTAGATGAGTTTATTGGTCAAGCCGAAGCGCGGGCCAATTTAAGCGTGTTCATTCAATCCGCGCGCCAGCGCGGCGCGGCGATGGATCATACCCTGTTCTACGGTCCGCCCGGGCTTGGTAAAACCACATTGGCCCAGATTATCAGCCGCGAGCTTGGTGTGAATTTTCGAATGACCTCAGGGCCGGTGCTGGCAAAAACAGGTGATCTGGCGGCTATTTTAACCAACCTTGAAGCCCGAGATGTGTTGTTTATTGATGAAATACATCGGCTTAACCCCGTCGTGGAAGAGGTGCTCTACCCGGCACTAGAAGATTTCGAGCTTGATCTGGTCATCGGCGAAGGTCCGGCTGCGCGCACCGTGCGGATTGAATTGGAGCCCTTTACCTTGGTGGGGGCCACCACGCGGCTTGGGCTTTTGACAACCCCGCTGCGGGATCGGTTTGGAATTCCGACGCGGCTGCAGTTTTATTCAGAAGATGAGCTTTTTGAGATCGTCAGCCGCAATGCCCGCAAGCTGGGGGCGCCTGCGGATGAAGGTGGGGCGCGTGAAATTGCCCGCCGCGCGCGTGGCACGCCGCGGATTGCAGGGCGTCTGCTGCGCCGGGTGGTGGATTTTGCCGTGGTCGAAGGCGACGGGCGCGTCACGCAGGCACTGGCGGACCATGCTTTAACCCGCCTAGGGGTGGATCACCTAGGTCTTGACGGAGCTGATCGGCGCTATCTTACTCTTATTGCTGAACATTATGGTGGCGGTCCCGTGGGCGTAGAAACCCTAAGTGCGGCACTTTCAGAAAGCCGAGATGCGCTGGAAGATGTGATCGAGCCTTACCTTTTGCAACAGGGTCTGGTTCAACGTACACCGCGCGGCCGGATGCTGGGACAGCTTGGCTGGACCCATCTGGGGCTGAGCGCCCCTAAAGGCCAGAGCGATTTATTCGAATAGCACATAGCACAGCGATGAGGTGAACATCCGTCTAAACCGGCCTGCAGTTTTGCGTCGGTATCGCATTGGTATTGCGGCGGAGTGATTTTGCCACCTATGTGCCAGCCATTTACCAGTCAATGGTGTCCCGACGGATCGCAAGCACAGGCTTGCCATCCGCCGGGCACGAGGTCGGAAAAAGTGCGCCGCCCGGGGCGAACCGGTGAAGC
Organism: Paracoccaceae bacterium; assembly: GCA_902525995.1. Taxonomy (GTDB): domain Bacteria; phylum Pseudomonadota; class Alphaproteobacteria; order Rhodobacterales; family Rhodobacteraceae; genus CABZJG01. The sequence goes on from CABZJG010000149.1 coordinate 4,525, forward strand.
CGGATCTGGAGAAACAGTAATTCCGACGTCACTGTTTTCGACTGGGCGGGCATTTCTTTA
>CABZJG010000150.1 GCA_902525995.1 Paracoccaceae bacterium
AGGTGAAATTCAAATAAAAAAAGCGGCCTGAAGAGGCCGCTTTTAATTTGGATAACTTGCTCGAAATTTAGGAAGCTTTTGCCAAATTACGGAGCACGTAATGCAGCACGCCACCATGTTCGATATATTCGATTTCAATGGCAGTATCGATCCGGCATTTCAACTTAATAGACAAAACCTCACCATCTGGCTTGGTGATATCACAGGACACCTCTTGTAGAGGTGTGATACTATCCAACCCTTTGATGCTAACCAACTCATCGCCCATTAAGCCAAGGCTTTTGCGGCTTTCACCATTGGTGAATTCAAACGGTATAACGCCCATTCCAACCAAATTCGAGCGGTGAATACGTTCAAAGCTTTCCGAAATCACAGCCTTAACGCCTAAAAGAGCAGTGCCTTTGGCCGCCCAGTCACGGCTAGACCCGGCGCCGTATTGTTCGCCGCCAAAGATCACTAGAGGGATGCCTTGCTCTTGATAGTCCATAGCAGCTTCAAATATCGAAGTTTGGGTTCCGTCTGGGCCTTTGGTATAGCCGCCTTCCGTACCATCCAGCATTTCATTTTTAATGCGAATATTTGCAAAGGTGCCCCGCATCATGACTTCGTGGTTGCCTCGGCGTGAACCATAGCTGTTAAATTCACGTACCGGAACCTGCCGTTCAACCAAATACTGACCAGCAGGTGTCGTGTCTTTAAACGAACCTGCGGGGCTTATATGGTCAGTGGTGATCATATCGCCAAGAATGGCCAGCACCCGCGCATTGGTAATGTTGCTGATGGTTCCAGGCTCTTTATCCATGCCCTGGAAATATGGCGGATTTTGCACATATGTGGATGTGGCAGGCCAGTCATAAGTTTGGCTGTCAGTGGTTTCCACCGCTTGCCATTTTTCGTCACCTTTAAATGCATCTGCGTATTTTGATTGAAAGGACGCGCGGGTAACGGTTTGTTCAACAAGTTCGGCTATTTCTTGGCTCGACGGCCAAATATCCTTGAGATAGACATCATTGCCTTCGGCATCTTGTCCCAGTGGGTCACTGGTCAAATTGATATCCATGGTTCCGGCCAAAGCATACGCCACCACCAAAGGCGGCGAGGCAAGGTAATTGGCGCGGACATCAGGCGAAATTCTGCCTTCGAAGTTACGGTTTCCTGACAGCACGGAAGTTGCGACCAGATCGCCATCTGCGATAGCTTTGCTAAGCTCTGGCTGAATGGGGCCAGAATTACCAATGCAGGTTGTGCATCCATAGCCGACAAGATTAAATCCAATTTTATCGAGATCTTTTTGTAAATCTGCGGCTTCAAGATAGGCGCTTACAACCTGTGATCCCGGCGCAAGCGAGGTCTTGACCCACGGCTTCCTTTGCAATCCCAAGGCAGCCGCTTTTCGCGCCACCAAACCAGCACCGATCATCACATAGGGGTTTGATGTATTGGTGCACGATGTGATCGACGCGATGACCACTTTTCCAGAGCTTAAGGTGTAATCTTCGCCCTCAACAGCAACCTCTTTGTCCATCGGCCTGTCAAAGGTATTTTTCATTTCGGTGCGAAAATCGTCTTTGGCAACATCAAGCGCAACATAGTCCTGTGGGCGCTTTGGTCCGGAAATCGCGGGTACGATTGTGCCCATATCCAGATGCAATGTATCGGTATAAATTGGGGCATAATCTTCGTCCCGCCAAAATCCGTTTTCCTTTGCATAGCCCTCAACTAAACTTACACGGCTTTCCTCACGTCCTGAGTTGCGAAGGTAGCGCAGGGTTTCATTGTCGATGGGGAAAAATCCACATGTGGCGCCGTATTCGGGGGCCATGTTTGCGATGGTGGCACGATCTGCCAATGGCAAATTATCCAAGCCAGCGCCGTAGAATTCGACAAATTTTCCAACAACGCCCTTTTGGCGTAGCATTTCAACCACTTTTAGAACCAGATCAGTTCCTGTGGTGCCTTCGGTCATTTCTCCGGTCAGCTCAAAGCCAATAACCTCTGGAATAAGCATGGAAATCGGCTGGCCAAGCATCGCAGCTTCTGCCTCAATACCGCCAACACCCCAGCCCAGAACCGCCATTCCATTGACCATTGTTGTATGGCTGTCGGTTCCAACAAGCGTATCTGGATAGGCAACAGTCTCTCCGAATTGGTCTTTGTCAGTCCAAACGGTTTGGGCCAGATATTCCAGATTAACCTGATGGCAAATTCCTGTTCCTGGTGGCACAACGCGAAAATTATTAAATGCGCTTTGGCCCCACTTTAGAAATGTATAGCGCTCCATATTTCGTTCGTATTCACGGTCGACATTGGTCTGAAAGGCACGTGGTGTCCCAAAGGCATCAATCATAACAGAGTGATCGATGACCAAATCCACAGGATTAAGCGGGTTAATTTTTTGAGCATCGCCACCAAGAGAGACAATGCCATCGCGCATTGCCGCCAGATCAACAACGGCCGGAACGCCGGTGAAGTCCTGCATCAGAACCCGGGCCGGCCGATAGGCGATCTCACGCGGGTTTTTTCCACCTTTTGCACCCCACTCCGCAAATGCGCGAATATCATCTATCGAGACTGTTTTACCGTCTTCGAATCGAAGCATGTTTTCCAACACTACCTTTAAGGCGGCTGGTAATTTTGAAAAATCTCCAAGCCCAGCGGCAGTCGCTGCAGGAATAGAGTAATACGCAAGGGTTTCGCCATTTACTGTAAGGGTTTTACGGGTTTTGGCAGTGTCTTGACCGACGGATATGGGCATAATGGCCTCCCTTTTGATTGAGTAAGGGTTTCGCTAGGCTGCTTTTGGCTTAACTGATCGACATATTCAAGGACCTCAAATTATTTTGTATGCAATCGTGTACAATTGGTCGCACAATTTTGTGAACTGAGCGGCAAATCATTGATTGGTCATCGTGAGCAGAGTAGCGTAATTCAAAGTTAGCGTTGTTAAATTTGGGGTATATTCATTGTCTTCAATTCAAAAGATTGTTGTTGGGTTCATAATCTCTTTTTGGGCTATGCAGGCATATGCGGCTGAGCGTACATCAGTGCTGATCGAGTTTTTTACCTCACAAGGATGTTCGTCCTGTCCACCAGCAGATGCTCTTTTGAGGGACTTATCCAAAAAAACGAACGTGGTCGCTTTGGCATTTCATGTCGACTATTGGGATTATATTGGTTGGAAAGATAGTTTCGCGCAGTCCAGTTTTTCTAAAAGGCAAAAAACATATGCCCGGTTGGCATCGCGAACAGCGGTTTATACTCCTCAATTTATGATTAACGGCCAAACCGCGATAGCGGGTTCAGAACCACGCGCGCTTAAAAAAGAAATTTCTAAGTCCTCCCAAAGAGATCAGACGGTTCAAATTAGTCTGAGGTCTGACGGCAATCAGGTGCAGATTGATCTAAATAGCAAAAATAATCAAAAGGCCTTTAAGGCAGATGTTTTGGCGGTTTATTTCATCCCGGAAGCCCGAGTTGCCATCGATAGAGGTGAAAATTCTGGACGTGTTATGAATTACTCAAATATTGTGACAAAAATTGAAAAAATCGGCCAATGGAATGGACAATCGGTTCTGCGCAAAACCATTTTTTCTAAACCGGATCAAAACCTTGCCGTCATAGTTCAGTTGGTGGGCCAAGGCAAAGTGATCGCAGCATCAAAGCTGCGTTAACCGTCAAAAGAGTGTCCGGCAATAGCCTGTTGCAGATGTAAGATTTTTGAGTATTCAAAAATAAGTCACTGCAAATAAATCTCGCCATTCGCAAGCATCTTTTGCAATGAGGCGATCAGCGTGGTTATTGCCTGTTCACCTTCAGTAGGGGGGACTTTGTCTAGATTAGCGATGTCTTCCAACAGGGTTTCGCCCAATCTTTTTGGCAAGCTTGAAATTATAAAATCAACAGTTTTAGAAGAGTTTTGTTCCATCGCGTATGCAAGCCCCTTAACCACGTCTTCATGATCAATACTTCTTACAATTTGGGGGATGTCTTTTGCGGATAGGCGTTCAGATATATTATCAAAGGTAAACATTGCTTTTCGAACCAAATCTGAAAGCTCTGGGTTTGTTTGGCTAAGCCCGGACAAAACCTCATCTCTGATTTTTTGCGAAGTTACCGTTAAAATCATGCCGATTCTTTCGACCGGAGACTTTTCAAAAACACGCTCAGGCCTATTGTCCAGTTGTGCAATAAGACTTTGTCCGATACGTTCACTGCTTGCAGGTGTTATATTGTCGGTCATTGAAATTGCATAGCTTATGCCGCGGGCCTGCTCACCCGGTAATTGGGTTAAAATCTCGGCTGCTTTTTGTATGTCGAGTTTTGAAATCAGCACTGCTGACACCTCTAACGATTCTTTTTGTACAAAGGGAAGCAATTCCGATGTGTTTAGAGCTTTTATGCGGGCCCAAGGATTTACAACAAGTTCAACACCTGCATCTTTGCGAAGTTGGTGAATGGTCGACTGAGATATTTTCCCCTCTAACAAGGTTAGAGCGTTTT
>CABZJG010000151.1 GCA_902525995.1 Paracoccaceae bacterium
ACGACAATCATGACAAATTTTCAGGCATACGCGGCGCTGCGACGCCGATAAACAGCAAGGCTCAGTATGGGCCCGAACCCTGAAAGTTTTGTCTTTCCCAGACATTTACAACTAAATTGCCACTCGGGCATTAAAACGCACCTAAAAGGATTATTGTGATGATTAGCTCTATTTTGCCAACTTACTCTCGCGCACCTTTGACCTTTGTCAAAGGCGAAGGCAGTTGGTTGATCGAGCAAGATGGTCGACGCTTCTTGGATTTTGGCGCAGGCATAGCCGTCAATGCGCTTGGCCATGCGCACCCGGCGCTGGTGAGCGCACTTAGTGAACAAGCCCAAAACCTTTGGCATGTTTCTAACCTTTATGAAATACCGCAACAGCAAGAGCTAGCCGATAGATTGGTTGACCTTACCTTTGCAGATACAGTTTTTTTTCACCAACTCAGGCACTGAAAGTTGCGAATTGGCGATTAAAATGGCGCGCAAGTACTGGTTTGATAACGGCCTGGAAGATCGCTATGAAATTATCGCTTTTAACGGTTCGTTCCATGGCCGTTCCTCTGCAGGTATAGCAGCTGCTGGCAGCGAAAAACTGACCAAGGGGTTTGGCCCGCTTTTGCCAGGATTTGTGCATTTGAATTGGGCCGATCATGAAGTTATAGAGGCTGCCATTACGTCAAAAACTGCTGCCATGATCGTTGAGCCGCTGCAGGGTGAAGGTGGCATACGCCTGTTGCCAGACGAGTGTTTAAAAGAACTGCGCAGACTTTGCGATGACCACGGCATTCTGTTAATCTTGGATGAAGTACAATGCGGGATGGGCCGCACAGGCAAGCTTTTTGCCCATGAATGGGCCGGTATTGAGCCAGATATCATGATGGTGGCCAAAGGTATTGGTGGCGGTTTCCCGTTGGGAGCGGTCTTGGCGACCGAAAATGCAGCTTCAGGCATGACTGCAGGCACTCATGGCTCTACATATGGCGGCAACCCGCTGGCTTGCGCCGTGGGATGCGCCGTGATTGATCATATCGCTGATGATGTGTTTTTAGAAGGCGTGCGGCGCAAATCGGGGCTTTTACGCCAACCATTGGAAAGTTTGGTTGCTGCTCACCCGGACATATTCGAAGAGGTTCGCGGCTCTGGTTTGATGCTTGGGCTCAAATGCAAAATCTCAAATAGCGATGTATTAAAAGCTTGCTATGAGGCTCATTTGATCACCGTTTCTGCCGCCGATAATGTAATCCGGCTATTGCCCCCTTTGAACCTAAGCGATGAGGAAATCACCGAAGCCATTGCAAGATTGGACAAAGCCGCAAAAGCCTGTGAAACTGGCCCGTTAACCGCACAATAGAACCCATCCAAGTGCTTAAGCCAAAACCTAAAAGAGATACCTTAAATGACCCATTTTCTAGATATTGACAAAAGCAAACCCGAGGCACTGCGTGGAATAATTAACACCGCATTGGGAATGAAACAGGCACGGGTTGGGTTATCCAAAGGCACCCTTGATGCGGATCAACCACTTTCTGGTCAAATGGTGGCCTTGATTTTCGAAAAGCCATCGACCCGTACCCGGGTCAGTTTTGATGTTGGCGTTCGCCAGATGGGCGGACAGACCATGCTGCTTTCAGGCACAGATATGCAATTGGGCCACGGTGAAACCATTGCAGACACGGCGCGGGTACTCAGTCGCTATGTTGATCTGATTATGATCCGAACCTTTGAAGAGGCAACACTTTTAGAAATGGCGGATTTTGCCACCGTCCCTGTAATCAACGGATTGACGAACAAAAGCCATCCTTGTCAAATTATGGCCGATATTATGACGTTTGAAGAGCACAGAGGTCCAATCAATGGCCGAAAAATAGTTTGGTCGGGTGATGGAAACAACGTCTTTACCAGCTTTGCCCACGCCGCTGGGCAATTCGGCTTTAATCTCACATTTACCGGGCCAGAACCCTTAGACCCCGACCAAAATCTGCTTAAAAAAGCGCGTGATAAAGGGGTAAACATCACCATCGAGCGCGATCCACAAAAAGCGGTTCAGGGCGCGGATTTGGTAGTGACTGATACATGGGTTAGTATGCATGACCCACAATCAGCGCGGGAACGGCGGCACAATCAGTTGCGTGGGTATCAGGTCAACACCGACCTGATGTCAAAGGCCAAGCCAGATGCACTTTTCATGCATTGTCTACCCGCACACCGTGATGACGAAGCAACCTCTGAAGTCATGGACGGGCCTCATTCTGTCATTTTCGATGAAGCCGAAAATAGACTGCATGTTCAAAAGGCAATCATGCGGCATTGTTTAGGAGTTTAACCGCCAGGTTTCATTTGGCTTTGAACTCTTTGGCTTTTCGACGCAAGTGCCACCTATAAATGAGGGGAGCAAGAATTGCATTGTATATCAAAGTCGCAAATTGACGAATAACCGGAAGCCCGATAACAACCGCCAGAAGTCGATAACGCGGCATTTGCTGCCATAGAACTAAAAATGCAGGGATGCCGGACACCAACTGATTGTCGTTGAGCACATATAATCGTCGAGCGGCCTGATCCTGACTAAGTTGCCATTGTGCAAGGTCGCAATGGTTCAAATCCTCGAACTCTAAGGGTAATTTTTGTTTTCGGCTGTAGGATGCGTAGTGATCAATCTCAAAACTACATACTGGGCAATCGCCGTTATATAAAACCTTGGTGCTATTTTTCATGTCTTACGCCTCTATGTCAGACATAGAAGGCTTGCAGGCACAATCAAGCCTATTTAAAGGCCTGCGAAGTCACAAAGCGCATGCACATCCATACCCATTGACTTGAGTTTTTCACTGCCGCCCAGATCAGGAAGGTTGACAATAAAGGCACAACCCATAATTTCGCCACCCAATCGCTCGACAAGCTTTATTCCAGCCTCAGCGGTACCTCCGGTAGCCAATAAGTCATCAACAAGCAAAATGCGCTCACCTGCTTGGATGGCATCATCATGCACTTCGACCACCGCCGCTCCATATTAGAGTGTATATTCTTGACTAATTGTTGCACCAGGCAGCTTACCTTTTTTACGGATCGGCACAAACCCCATGCCCAATTGATGCGCGATCGCTCCGCCAAGGATGAAGCCGCGCGCTTCTAAACCCACCACCTTATCGATCTGCTCTCCTGCATAGGGATGCAGCATTTGATCCACCGCCATCCGAAAGCCACGGGGATCAGAAAACAATGTGGTAACATCCCGAAATAAAATACCTTCATGCGGGAAATCAACAATCGTGCGGATATAATCTTGGACAGTTTTCATCAATTTTCTCTCTCTTTCGACCGTTTTTTGCCTTTAAAATTGGGGTAGGTGGATGCATCTACTGCAGTATTGCAAGCTTGTTTTTCAGACACCATTTAAAAGTTCATGAAAGTCGTGGCTTTGACAGCAAGATGATAAGCTAGATTAGGCAGATTCTAGAACCCGCTTTAAAATTGTATCCAATTTTGACAAGAGGTCTGGATCGCGTTTTTCCGGAGCAGTAAGGATCGCAAAATCCAACGCGCGGTCGCAGCCATGAGGGCAAGCTGAAAGATCTGCGCCCAGTTTCTCAGGCAAGCGCCGCACCAGATCACGACCTTTATCTGCGTTGCCCGTTAAAACCTTAATGATCTCTGTGACGTCAACCTCTCCATGCTTGGGATGCCAGCTGTCGTAATCTGTAACCATCGCAACCGAAGCATAACAAATCTCAGCTTCGCGTGCCAATTTCGCCTCAGGCATGTTGGTCATACCGATTACATCAGCGCCCCAGCTTTCGCGGTACATGCGGCTTTCTGCCAAGGTAGAGAACTGCGGCCCCTCCATTGCCAGATAAGTACCGCCGAAATGAACGGTTATACCAGCCTCATTTGCGACATCAAAACACGCTTTGGAAAGCCGGGCGCAGGTTGGGTATGCCATGGATACATGAGCTACACAGCCACTTCCAAAAAATGACTTTTCCCTTGCGAAAGTCCGGTCAATAAACTGATCCACAATGACAAAATCCCCAGGAACCATTTCTTCGCGAAATGAACCACAGGCTGATACGGACACTAAGTCACTGACCCCCAATCGCTTTAAAGCATCGATATTTGCGCGGTAAGGGACCGAACTGGGACTAAGAGTGTGGCCGCGGCCGTGGCGCGGTAAAAAAGCCATTTTCACACCGTTAATCTCACCTGTCAAAATCTGGTCTGACGGCGATCCCCATGGTGTATCGACAGTTTGCCATTTAGCGTCCTGCAAGCCATTAATTTCATAAATTCCTGAACCGCCGATTACCCCTAGAACTCTGGACCTCATGCATTTCTCCCTTTCAGGCAGTTATATCATCAATTGCCAATAGAAAGATGAATACAGCCAAGTTGCTAAGTTGAAAAGTTCCCTCACAATCTTTTGTTTTCGATCTTAAGGCAGATTTCAAATTGGTCCTAAAAAATGATTTCTTCGAAAATTTTTTCAAC
>CABZJG010000152.1 GCA_902525995.1 Paracoccaceae bacterium
GCATGGTTAACTGACTAAATCGAAACTGAAGCCAAAAATGGCAAGTGATAAACTAGGGAGAAAGTTGATGAAAACAATTACAAAGAAGGCAAGGCACCTAGGTCTTGCGGCAAGTGCAGGTCTTGCGCTTAGCTTTGCAGCTGGATCAGCTCAGGCATCTGATTGCGGTGAAATTTCTATTACAGAAATGGATTGGGGTTCAGCGATCATTGTGACCCAAGTTGCCAAATTCTTGCTTGAGCAAGGCTACGGTTGTACCGTGCAGATCGTTCCATCGGCATCAACGCCAGCCCTGGCATCAGTGTCGGAAACTGGCGAGCCAGATATCATTACAGAAGTTTGGACCAATTCAGCACCAGCTTATATTCCGCTTAAAGAAGACGGAAAAATCAAAGAGCTGACAGAAGTTCTTTCTGATGGTGGTGTTGAGGGTCTGTTTATTCCTGAATATCTTGCCGAAGCGCATCCGGAACTGACCACCATCGCTGGCGTTTTGGCCAATCCTGATCTGGTTGGCAACAGAATGCACAACTGCCCTGTAGGCTGGACCTGTCAGGTTGTAGGCTCGCAAATGGCTGTGGCCGGTGGGTTTGAAGCCGCTGGCATCGAGGACTTTGTGCACGGTTCGGGTGAAACACTCGCCGCCTCTATCGGCTCGGCATACTCATCCAAAGAGCCTTGGTTCGGATACTATTGGTCGCCAAGCACTGTATTGGGTAAATTCCCGATGGTACAGGTTGATTTGGGTCCACATGATCCTTCCGTGCATTCCTGTAACGCCGACAAAGAATGTCCGAACCCAACTCTGCAGTCTTGGCCAAGCAGTGTTGTAACCACAGTGGTTACAGACACCTTTGAAGCATCACATCCAGCAGAAACTGAACTGATGCGCAACCTGTCCTTCAGCAACAAGATGATGAACGGACTTCTGGGTTGGCAGGACGCAAATCAAGCCACCGGTGAAGAAGCGGCTGTCTACTTCCTAACAACTCAAAGCGATGTTTGGGGAACTTGGATCAACGATGTCGCCCGCGAAAACCTTGCGGCTCTCTTGCAATAATTGCATTTGAAATAAACAAAAAGAAGGCGCGCCTTAGGTGCGCCTTCCTTAATGAGGTAGCGGACTTTCATGGCTTATTATGACGGCATATTTAATGCTTTAGGGCTTAGAGATTGGTGTGATGCAGATGCAGGCGGTTCAAACCTGTCAATGGCAAGCCTTTTGGCAAAAACCAAGCCGGGATCGGCCGATGATGGACCGCTGTTTCCATTTCCATCCCTAGATGAGCTGCATCAAGCCTGCTCATCTATGCCTCAATCCCGCGACTTCACAGCATCGGTCGAAGCCGCGTTTCTAGAAGTTAAAGATGTCTTGAAACTGGTTTTGGACCCAATGACCCAACCGCTTTCTTGGCTTTTAGAATTGGCGTTGACCGGTTTTGTATCCGCCCCTTGGTGGATTATTCTGCCACTGTTATTACTGTTTGTTTGGTATGTGTCGCGCTCTGTTGCAGTCACTGCTTTTGTTACAATATCCTTTGTTTTTCTTGGCTTTATCGATCACCTCGAGGCCGCCCTGCAAACCCTTGCCATCATCGGGGTTTGTACCGGTATATGTATCATATTGGGCGTTCCGATCGGGATTGCGATGGCAAAGTCCAATACATTTCAGAGGGCGTTGATACCGCTGCTTGATCTTCTTCAAACATTGCCAACCTTCGTCTATCTTATTCCGCTGATCTTTTTGTTTAGCGTGACCGAGCCAAAACTCTACGGCATTGCAATCATTGTCTACGCCATCGCTCCAGTTATCAGGCTGACCGATCTTGGTATACGGCTGGTTGATCGAGATGTGGTCGAGGCCGCAAATGCCTTTGGTATGTCCCCGAGACAAAAACTATTTGGCGTCGAGCTGCCGCTCGCGCTGCCAAACATTATGGCAGGTGTGAACCAAACCATCATGATGAGCCTTGCCATGGTTGTGATTGCCTCATTGGTCTCTGCGCCGGGGCTGGGTGTACTTGTCCTTCGCGGCATTCGAAATCTCGAACTGGGTGTCGGCCTAATCGCTGGACTTGGGATTGTGCTTCTTGCCATTATCCTTGACCGCGTTTCCAAAGCAGCCATTGCGCGCGTGTCATCAGATCAAACACAAGGATAGGTTCGAACAATGACCAGCGATCCAAAAATTCAAATTCGCAACCTTTATAAGATTTTCGGCACCGACCCTAAGTCCGCCCTGAAGTTCGTTAAAGATGGAATGGACAAAGACCAATTGCTTGCCCAGCACGGGCATGTTTTGGGGCTAAATGATATTTCAGTCGATATGCAGGTGGGGGCCATTACCGTGGTGATGGGTCTATCAGGTTCTGGAAAATCGACCCTTATCCGCCATATAAACCGGCTGATCGAACCCACAGACGGTCAGGTTTTGATCGATGGTGAAGATGCCCTTCTATTGGGAACTGAAGAGCTTCGCGAAAAACGCAGATCAGACATGTCAATGGTTTTTCAAAAATTTGCGCTTCTGCCGCACCGCACCGTGATTGATAATTCCGCCCTTCCTTTAGAGGTGCGTGGTGTTGAGCGCGAAGAGCGAAAGCGCGCAGCTGCCGGATGGCTGGACAGGGTTGGCCTTGGCGGATATGAAAACCACTATCCTTATCAACTTTCCGGCGGAATGCAGCAACGGGTCGGCATTGCCCGTGCGTTGACTTCAAACTCAGATATTATGTTGATGGACGAAGCCTTTTCTGCACTTGACCCGCTCATTCGAAGCGATATGCAAAAGCTTTTGCTCGATCTGCATGTGGAATTAAAAAAGACAATTGTCTTTATCACGCATGATCTTGATGAAGCCCTGCGGTTGGCCAACCATCTGGTTATTCTAAAAGACGGAGTGATCGTGCAGCAGGGCGAACCTCAGGGGATTCTCTTGAACCCGGGGGATCCGTATATCGAAGATTTCGTCAGTGATATCAACCGAGCCCGGGTTTTGCGCGTCAAGTCAATCATGCAGAAAACTGTTTTGTCCAGCAGTTTTGCCGGTGATATAGATGCCGAAGACAATCTTGAGTCTGTAATCGCCCGTTCTGGCGGTGAAACAGGGCATACATACCGCGTTACCAAAAATGGCGAGGCCATGGGCCAGCTTGAAATGAAAGACGTGATGCGGGCTTTGGTGCCGCGCGCAGCTTCTGGGCCGCGCACTGTCGCTTAAACCGCTGTGATATGCTTTTCATAGCGCCGTGCTTAGGGAACGATTGCGCAGGATCTTCGGTCGGCTTTGAGCCCACCTTAAAACGGGCAAGAAAGAGCTTATCTTTTATTTAGCCAAATGGTAGAGTTTTCCTATATTCGCCCTACTGGATTGTGATAGTTTACGCCCAAATTTTAGCAGGGCACCCTAAAGAAAGGAAATTTCATGGCTTCTTCTGATCAGATTTTCAGCACCAAAGGACGCGGCACGACGTATCAGTCCATTGTCGAAACCATTGGAAATACTCCTGTGGTCAAGCTCAACCGTATCGCCCCGGAGCATGTGAACATATATGTAAAAGTTGAAGCTTTTAACCCTGCGGCCTCTGTGAAGGATCGCTTGGCGCTGAATATAATCGAAGCCGCTGAACGCTCAGGTGATTTAAAACCGGGGCAGACGGTTGTCGAAGCCACCAGCGGCAATACAGGCATTGGTCTGGCAATGGTATGTGCCGCAAAAGGCTATCCTTTGGTGGTCACAATGGCTGATAGTTTTTCCATCGAACGCCGCAAATTGATGCGCTTTCTGGGGGCTAAGGTTGTTCTGACACCGCGCGCTGAAAAAGGCTTTGGCATGTATCAAAAGGCCAAAGAACTGGCCGAAGCCAATGGCTGGTTTTTAGCCCATCAGTTTGAGACAGCCGCCAATGCCGATATTCATGCCGCGACCACAGGACCGGAAATCTTAAGTGACTTTAGCGACAAAAAACTCGATTATTTTGTCACTGGTTATGGCACCGGAGGCACATTAACAGGTGTGGCCCGCGTGCTACGCGCATCACGTCCGGAAACGAAGATTATTCTGAGTGAGCCCGCCAACGCCGCGCTGGTGACATCAAAGTTGGCACAGGCGCGAAATGCCCAAGGCGAACCCGCCGAAAGCCATCCAGAATTCGAACCCCACCCAATCCAAGGCTGGACACCGGATTTTATCCCTCTTGTGCTGCAAGAGGCCATCGACAATGCACTTTATGATGATTTGCTGCCCGTCAGCGGGGTTGACGGAATAAAATGGGCCAAACGACTGGCAAGCGAAGAAGGCATTTTCACTGGCGTGTCGGGCGGATCAAGTCTTGCAGTTGCCATAGAAGTTGCCGCGCATGCGCCTGCTGGCTCAAATATACTATGCATGCTGCCAGATACAGGCGAGCGGTATTTATCTACACCTCTCTTTGATGATATCGAGGTGGAAATGTCTGCTGATGAAATTGCTTTATCGC
>CABZJG010000153.1 GCA_902525995.1 Paracoccaceae bacterium
AGGTTTTCAACGGGTCAATTTGTCCGCCGCTCTTCAAAGCTCAAGGCGATAAAGCTTGGCATGTGATCGCCCATACCTGCGACTGAGTGGGACTGGTTTTTGCGGCTGCGGTTGCGGTCTTTTGTCTGCGCCGGAGATTTTTCGCGGGTCTCATTTTGCACAACTGCTTTTTCGGACTTTCTTTTCGGCTGTTCTGCCTCCGAGCCTGCCTTAGACCGGCGGGGTTTGGATTGCGTTTGTGCGTCATCTATCTGCGCATTAGGGTTTTCGATCCGCGGTATTTCCTTTTGAATAAGCTTCTCGATGGCATCAAAGTTTTTCTCATCGCGCTTTGTGCAAATCATCATGGCTTTGCCATCGCGCCCCGCCCGGCCTGTTCGCCCGATCCTATGAACATAGTCTTCGGCGTGACTGGGCACGTCAAAATTAAACACATGGCTCACCGATGGCACATCAAGACCGCGCGCGGCCACATCTGAGGCAACCAAAATCCGGATATTGCCTTCGCGAAAGCCGTCAAGCGTTCTGGTGCGCTGGCTTTGATCTAGATCACCATGGATTGGCTCTGCGTCATAGCCGTATTTTTTCAGCGATTTGGCGCAGATATCCACATCTGTTTTGCGATTGCAAAATACAATCGCATTGGTGCATTTGGAGCCTTCGCCCTCAATAAGGGCACGCAAAACAGCCCTTTTTTCGCTGCCTTCACGCTCGCGGCGCGAAGCCTTAAACATCACCACCGCTTGTTCGATTGTTTCCGATGCAGTGGCTTGCCGGGCCACTTCTACCCGCGTTGGCGCAGACAGGAAAGTATTGGTGATACGCTCGATCTCAGGTGCCATTGTGGCGCTGAAGAAAAGCGTTTGGCGGGTAAACGGCGTCAGTCCGAAAATGCGCTCAATATCTGGGATGAAACCCATATCAAGCATCCGGTCCGCTTCATCTACCACCATGACCTGAACGCTCGTCAGCAGCAATTTTCCACGTTCAAAGTGGTCCAGTAACCGCCCTGGCGTTGCAATCAGAACATCTACACCTTTGTCGATGAGAAGGTCTTGCTCTTTAAAGCTGACACCGCCGATGAGCAAAGCTTTGGTCAGCTTGAGGTGTTTTCTATAAGTGTCAAAATTTTCGGCCACTTGGGCGGCAAGCTCCCGGGTTGGGCATAAAACCAAAGATCTTGGCATACGTGCGCGTGCGCGGCCCCGGGCCAAAAGGTGGATCATCGGCAGCGTAAAACTTGCGGTTTTACCGGTGCCCGTTTGCGCAATGCCAAGGACGTCTTTGCCCTCTAACGCGGCTGGTATTGCGCCGGCTTGGATCGGGGTCGGCGTTTCATATCCGGCCTCGTCAATTGCTTTAAGAATCTTTGTATTCAAGTTCAGGTCTGAAAATTTAGCCATCTGTATCCGTGTCTAACGGACGCATCGGGCCCGTTCCATCCTAGCTGCCTCAGGCCCGTATGGCCCCGCAATTGATTGCTGATAGAGGTAGCGCGCTCTTCCTACTCGAAAAAAGTGCTTTAGGTCAATGCCGGCGGTCAAGCTGGTGCCGTTTGGAGCCTAGGATGGAGAATAAAGGTTCAAAACGTTGCTCAAAGAGCACCTGTTTCAATCGATTTGAGACTTTTAGCGTCAAACACCTTAGCTTTAGAGTACATTGATCCGTTGAAATGCCAATTTTCTGGGCCCCTTGGCACAAAAAGAGGGTCTTTAAATCATCATTTCCTTGGTTGCAGACAACTCAATATCTGGAAAATCACGCTCTACACGGTCAATATCCCACTGCAGGCGCGTAAGGTAAACTGGATCGCCATCATGGTCCGTTGCAATATGTTGCTTATTGGCCGTGGAAAATTTATCAACAGCAAGGTTTTCTCCGGTTACCCAGCGGGCGGAGGTAAACTGGTTGGCTTCAAAACGCACTGGCAGACCATATTCCAACTCAATGCGGCTGGCCAAAACTTCAAACTGCAGCGCGCCAACAACGCCGACGATAAATCCGGACCCGAAACTGGGTTTAAAAACCTTCGCGGCCCCTTCTTCTGCAAATTGCATCAAGGCTTTTTCAAGATGCTTTGCTTTCATCGGATCGCCTGCGCGGCAGCTTTGAAGCAATTCCGGTGCAAAAGAGGGGATGCCCGAAACCCGCAGGGCTTCGCCTTCGGTCAGGGTATCTCCGATGCGCAATTGTCCGTGGTTGGGAATGCCGATAATATCGCCGGCCCAAGCCTCTTCTGCCAATTCGCGGTCCGAGGCAAGAAACAGCACAGGGTTGGAAATGGCCATCGGTTTTTTAGTGCGCACATGGGTCAGCTTCATGCCGCGTTTAAAATGGCCTGATGCCATCCGAACAAAGGCCACGCGGTCGCGGTGCTTGGGGTCCATATTGGCCTGCACTTTAAAAACAAATCCGGATACTTTGGTTTCTTCCGGCAGGATTTCGCGTGGGCTGGCAGTTTGAACCTGAGGCTGCGGTCCAAAGCTTGCGATGCCTTCCATCAGCTCTTTGACGCCAAAAGAGTTGATCGCAGAGCCAAACCAGATCGGGGTCATCGTGCCCTCAAGAAGCGCTTGGGGGTCAAGCTCGGGCAGCAATGCGCGGGCCATTTCCACCTCTTCAATCAGTTTTTCCAAAAGATGGGCTGGGATATGTTCAGCAAGTTTGGGGTCATCAAGCCCGTTTATTTCAATGCTGTCGGCCACTTTGTTCCGATCAGCGCGGTCCATCAATTCAAGCCGGTCATTAAGCATGTCATAACAGCCCAAGAAATCGTGGCCGACACCGATGGGCCAACTGGCTGGGGTGACGTCAATTGCAAGGTTTTCTTGGATTTCATCAATAATATCAAAAATTTCCCGGCTCTCACGATCCATTTTGTTACAGAATGTCAGGATCGGCAAATCACGCAGACGGCAAACTTGAAATAGTTTCTGGGTCTGGCTTTCCACGCCTTTGGCCCCATCTATCACCATAACGGCGGCATCCACAGCGGTTAGCGTGCGATAGGTGTCTTCGGAAAAATCACTATGGCCCGGAGTATCTACCAAGTTGAACCGATAGGCCTTGAAGTCAAAAGACATGGCCGATGCGGACACAGAAATTCCGCGGTCTTTTTCCATTTGCATAAAATCTGAACGTGTGCGCCGGGCTTCGCCTTTGGCGCGCACTTGACCAGCCATCTGAATAGCGCCGCCAAACAACAGAAATTTTTCGGTCAATGTCGTTTTGCCCGCATCGGGGTGCGAGATGATTGCAAAGGTCCTGCGGCGGGCAATTTCAGGCGGCAATGCGGGGCGGCTTGAAGAAATATCTAACATGTTTGCTCGTATAGGGTGAGGTGTTGGGCTTGACAAGGCATCGCAGGTAGCATGGCAGCCGCGCAAAATTCAATATCAAATTTTGCGCGTTAAGAAATGATTTACTTGCAGCGCCATGCCTTTTGAATTGAGTTGAGCACGCCATTGCCTTCTTGGGTTGTTGCAGAAATTTCCATATCGGCTGGATAGATTGCCTTATGAAGGCCCAAGCCTTCAACGCCGTCATTCCTCAATGATGGTTGGGTGCGATGATCAAATAACAGGCTTTCGGCCGCAATACCCTCGGCATAAATTATGTGATGCTGGTCAAACAAGAGCTGGTAGTAATCAATATACCCTATATCAAGCCATATGACATTCTTTCCATCAACCAAATGCTGCGCGCGGACCAAGCTTTCTGCCCGTACGGTGCCCAATAGATCATCCTGTTGATAAACATAAAGCCTGTGATCGCGGCTAAGTACCAAATCATTTTCATTTTGCAGCACACCGGCTTTGATCAAAACGGGGGCTTGCGCGCCTGTTGCGCGCATTGTGCTATGGCCAATCCAGCGAATTTTTTGAAGTCCTGCATCGCGTGTGAGCAGCTGATCGCCAGCCTTTAGCTCTTCGATGGGTTTCATTTCTCCTGTGGGCAAGGTAATCCGAGTGCCTTTGGCGAAAGAGACATAGGCCAAACGGGATAATTTCGTCTCGGCAGTTTCACGGTCAATCTTTATCAAGACGTATTTGGTCTTGGCTTTGAAAGGTGCAAAAGGCAGCAAATAAATTGAAACAGCCAAATTTTCTGAGTTGACCTCGACCAAAACAATCGCCTCAACGGTCTGACCGTTTTGCGACATAAGAGTTAAACAGCAATCTACAAAAAGTTGATTAGAGGCATCTCCTTGGTTGCCTTTTACATCAATGCGCAACCCGGCGTCAGTCGGCGCGATGGAAAGCTTATGCAAGCCCGCGTTCGCAGCCAGCATATATGTATCATCAAGAATAAGATCCTCTGCGAAGGATAAACTATCTCCAAGATTGACACCGTCGACAATGTGGAAATCCGACGCTTTATAGACCGACAGGCATTGCATTTTGTAACTTTGCTTTCAATCAAAAGGGATTGGTATGACCAGAGCGTGATCCTCGATGGG
>CABZJG010000154.1 GCA_902525995.1 Paracoccaceae bacterium
TAATTGATCAGGGGCATCACCAAGAAATAACAAATATGGGGTCGAAATCATAACATCCTCCAAACAAGAACCGTTTGATAGTTTACAGATGCTGCTTGAAAATTTCTGTCGATGTTTGAGAGTCTTATGCCAATTTTGGAAGAAAATTCGAAAAATATCAAATAAAAAGAAGAAAGTTCGAAAAAATATTTGATTTTAAGCATGATACCTCTTTTTCGAGGGTGATCCGACAGGGCTTGGGTTGGGTGTCATCGGTTCAAAACACTATATCAAGGCCCAAAATGCTGCAGTTGCAAAATCAACTTGCTTTTCCGTCAGCAACTAAATACCCAAGAGAGTGTAAATTTTGCAATTTCCTTACCCAAGAAAGGCGCGTTTCCCATGTCATTTCGCATCCAGCCAACGCCCGCTGCCCGCCCGAACCGCTGCCAGTTGTTTGGCCCCGGATCACGGCCAGCGATTTTTGAGAAAATGGCGGCAAGCGCGGCAGATGTCATCAACCTTGATTTGGAAGATTCGGTTGCGCCTTCGGATAAACCCAGCGCACGGGAAAATATAATTGCAGCTTTATCAGATATTGATTGGGGCAATAAAACCGTCTCGGTGCGCATCAATGGGCTCGATACCCCCTATTGGTACCGTGACGTGGTGGATATTTTGGAAAAGGCATCAGAGCGGATTGATTTGCTCATGATCCCCAAAGTCGGATGTGCGGCTGATATCTATGCGGTCGATGCATTGGCAACCGCCATTGAGCAGGCCAAAAATCGCAAAAAGCCCGTGGGGTTTGAGGTGATTATCGAAAGCGCCGCAGGCATTGCAAATGTGCAAGAGATCGCCGCCGCCAGTCCCCGGCTTGAGGCTATGTCACTGGGTGCGGCTGACTTTGCGGCCTCGATGGGGATGGCGACCACAGGCATTGGCGGCACACAGGAAAATTATTACATGGCGCGCGACGGCGAAAAGCATTGGTCCGATCCTTGGCACTGGGCCCAAGCTGCGATTGTAGCAGCGTGCCGAAGCCATGGGGTATTGCCAGTTGATGGCCCGTTTGGGGATTTTTCCGACGATGAGGGTTTTCGGGCCCAAGCTTTGCGTTCGGCCACGCTGGGCATGGTTGGCAAATGGGCGATCCACCCCAAACAGGTTGCGCTTGCAAATGAGGTGTTCACCCCTTCCGAGGCAGCGGTTGCGGAGGCGCGCGAAATACTGGCGGCGATGGAAACAGCCAAGGCCAATGGGGAAGGCGCCACAGTTTACAAAGGCCGCTTGGTGGATATTGCGTCAATAAAACAGGCCGAGGTCATCGTTCGCCAATCCGAAATGATCGCCGGTTAACCGCGCCTGATCGCGCCCGCAGGCTGTTATCGCGGTGGATTTATCGCGAAATTTGCGGCAAAATTGTGAATTTTCGTTGCACCTTAGGGTCGAAAACCCCATATAGAGCGGGTTCAGTGGGAGCCGAGCATGACGCATTATCTTGAGTTTGAAAAACCGCTTGCAGAAATTGAAGGCAAGGCAGAAGAGCTGCGCGCGATGGCCCGGCAGAACGAAGAAATGGACGTCGAGGATGAAGCCAAGGCGCTTGATCATAAAGCCCAAGAGCTGCTGAGCGAATTGTATAAATCGCTCACGCCCTGGCGAAAGTGCCAAGTGGCGCGGCATCCCGAACGGCCCCATTGCAAAGATTATATCGCTGCGCTGTTTACCGAGTTTACGCCTTTGGCCGGAGATCGTAATTTTGCAGACGATCACGCAGTGGTCGGCGGTTTGGCGCGTTTTGAAGACCAACCCGTTGTGGTGATCGGCCACGAAAAAGGCCATGACACCAAAAGCCGCATCGAGCGAAATTTCGGCATGGCGCGGCCCGAAGGCTACCGGAAAGCCATTCGGCTGATGGAGATGGCCGACAAATTTGGCCTGCCTGTGATCACATTGGTGGATACCCCGGGCGCATATCCCGGAAAAGGCGCAGAAGAACGTGGCCAGTCCGAAGCGATTGCGCGTTCAACAGAGAAATGTCTGCAAATTGGAGTGCCTTTGGTATCGGTGGTGATCGGGGAAGGCGGCTCGGGCGGAGCAGTGGCCTTTGCCACGGCAAACAGGGTGGCAATGTTAGAGCATTCGGTCTATTCGGTGATCAGCCCCGAGGGATGTGCATCGATCCTTTGGAAAGACGCTGAAAAAATGCGTGAGGCTGCAGAGGCGCTTCGCCTCACGGCGCAGGACTTGGCAAAACTGGGTGTCAACGACCGGGTGATCGAAGAACCGCTGGGCGGCGCGCATCGAAACCCGGACGCCACGTTTGAAGCTGTGCGAAAAGCGATCGCCGCGCTTTTAAAGGATCTGTCCGGCAAAGACGCCAAAGCGCTGCTGAAAGACCGCCGCGAGCGGTTTTTATCGCTTGGATCATCGGGCCTGGCGGTTTAAGCCACCAACATCCTTAAGCTTTGCGTGACATCCGACCGGACGGCCAGTCTTAAACTAGGTTCATCTCCAGCGCGCAGAGCCGCAAGGATAATTTTATGAAAATGCGGTGGCGCCTTGCGCTGCAATTTGCCGTAAAGCAACCGCATGGTTGGTCCCAATTGAAGCCAAACAGTTTCGGCCATGGCCAGCATCGCAGGCGCTTGCGCCCGCAAATACAGCGTGCGATGAAATTCTAAATTTGTGCGTATATAGGCAACGGCATCATGGTCGCTCACAGCGGTTCCAATCATGCCATTAATTGCTGTCAGCCGATCGATCAGTGCCAGATGCGCGCGCGGCAAAGCCCGGCTTGCCAGTTCGACCTCGATCAACGACCGCAGCGCTGAAAGCTCTTCGATCCGCTCATTGTTCAGCTCAGGAGTGGACACCCGCCCCGAGCTTGACACCGAGAGCGCGCCTTCGGCGACAAGCCGGCGCACCGCTTCGCGCGATGGGGTCATAGAAACCCCAAACTCATCACCGATGCCGCGGATTGTCATCGCTTTGCCAGGCTCGATCTGTCCCAGCATAATTCTGTTGCGAAGGCCGCGATAGACATGCTCATGCGCAGAGGCAGACGATTCGGGAAGTTTTAACGGATGTGCCATTCCCTATTTGTGATCACAAAATCCGTTGCCGTCAATCCGCAAAACGATAACGGTGCAATTCAGCACCTTTCTCACGCAGCCAAAGGCGTGCAGGCTGGTAATCCCCATAAAGCTGTTCAACCACCGCCCAGAACCGCTCTGAATGGTTCATATGTTCAAGATGGGCCACTTCATGGGCCACCACATAATCCAACACCTCTTGCGGTGCCATGATCAAGCGCCATGAAAACATCAAGGCCCGATCTTGGCTGCACGAGCCCCATCGCGAGCGCGTATCGCGCACCGATAGCTTGCTGTAATTTTGCCCCAGTTCGGCGGCATAAAAATCGGATCTCTTTGTAAGCTGGTCCCGTGCCAAAGTTTTTAAGTGGCCAAGAACACGCGCGCCGATGTTGGATTTATGTTCCGGAACATACAGGTCATTTCCGTGTTGCCAGATCCGACTGTCCGCGCATTTTATAAGTTGAACCGCCTGGCCCAAAACCGGAATTTGCGCTCCAATTTCAACGGTTATCGGATCCGGAACTTGGTTGATGTTCTGCCGAAGCCATGCCTCTTTTTCAAACACAAACCGTTCAATTTTGCGATGTGAAATGCGCGGTGGGGCGGTTAGTGTAACGCGCCCATCCAGCGACGAAACCCGAAGGCTCAGGCGTTTGGCCCGCGCGGATCTTTTTACCCTCACCGCAATCTGGGGCGGTCCTGGCATTAAAATAGTGGTCATTTACCCTAGGTTTTCCATGAAAAATCACATTCCTTTAAAATTCACCCTTAATGCCTTTGACACGCTGGCTTTGTTATGGCAGGAGGCGCGGATTGTCGACAAGAACAAAAGTTTAAAGGGAAATATTCGATGCCCAAGGAAGAATGGGGTGTAAAGCGCGTATGTCCAACCACTGGAAAGCGTTTCTACGACCTGAACAAAACCCCGATCATCAGCCCCTACACGGGCGAAGCCGTCGAACTTGACACTTCTAAGACCCGGATGATTGCCGCAGATAACGAAGATATGTCTTCGGTCCGGGCTAAAGAGTCTGAATTGGACGCAGAAGAAGTCGTTTTGGACGATGATGACGTGGATGTAGATCTCGGGGATGATGTGTTGGATGACGATGATGAGGACAGCGTGCCTTTAGAAGACATCGCCGATATGCCAACGGATGACGACGAAGGCTAACGCCACAGCGCCAAGATTGATGTGCGGGGTGATTTTCTGCTTGATCCCACCCCGCGCATTGCCTAGACACATTTTGACGATCAAACGTCGAACGGGGCCTTAGCTCAGCTGGGAGAGCGCTACAATGGCATTGTAGAGGTCAGGGGTTCGATCCCCCTAGGCTCCACCAAAACGAGA
>CABZJG010000155.1 GCA_902525995.1 Paracoccaceae bacterium
CTGCTGAGTGGCCCGGGCGACAGCGCCCATCAAACCAATATCGCCAGCGCCATAGACAAGCCGCCAGCCAGCACCTGCAATCGCATTGCCCAAAGCCTCTGCTTGCGTGACGTAGTCGGGTAAAACGCCTGTTCTTGAGCCACAATAGACACAGACAGATAGTTTTTTCATTTTTAAGTCCTTATGCGGCATATCACCTTTTGACGATGCTAACCTGTGTCGCTATAGTCGCTCAACGCTTTATTGGGGTTCAAGCTGCCTTCAGGGAATAAAAATGGAAAACAAATCGTCGCAGTCTTCGCTGTTGATTGGCATCGTGATCGCGCTTCTGGTTGCTGCTGTTGCAGGGGATATGATTTATCGCTCTGTTTTTGGAGATGGCGAAGGCACGCCTTCCACTTCTGAGGTTTCTTCTGATGCGGAAACAGCACCGGAACCTGCAGCGCAATCCTCAGCAGAATCTGAACCGGAAGAGATGCAAAGCGGCGTTCAAGAAACGTCTCAGAGTGCGCCTGAGGCAGAGCCTGAGACTGAACCGGCTCCATCGGCCGAAGCCGATGCGGGTCAGCAGACTGCCACCGTATCCTCAGATCAGACTGAAGAAGATGCCGCCCCAGAAATATCTTTAGAATTACAGACGGTTAGAGTTGACAGCGATGGCGCTGTCGTGATCGCGGGAACCGGCGCACCGGCACAATTGGTGGAAATTCTGGTCAACGGCGAGGTGGTTGAGAGCGCGCTTGCCGATGGGCAGGGAAATTTTGTAAGCCTGTTTGATTTGCCGTATAGTGATGCTGTCAGGATCTTATCCCTGCGCAGCATCGTGGACGGCAAAGAGGTTCTATTCAATCAAGATGCCATTATCGCCCCGGCTCAAATTGCGGCTGCAACGCCGAGCGCGCCCCAAACCGAGCCTGAACCGGAAACCACGCCAGAGCCCACTGCGCCGGACACCGAGATTGCACAGGCAGATGCCGCCGTAGAAGCAGAATCGCAATCTGAAGAGAGTAGTGCCGCTAAGAGCGCGGAAACTGCGGGTTTAGAATCAGATCAGCCGGTCGCGGATAGCGAAGCTGAAAAAGTTGCGACACTTGTGCAAGACGATGCCGGGCCCGCAGATGACAGCGTGGCGCCGCAAAATCAAGACGCAGAGACGACAGCCGCAGAATCTGTTCAAACCGCAGAACCCGCTAAAACAGATCAGGATAGAGCAGAAGCACCGGTTGTCGCTGCTGCGGATGAGCCTGAAACATCCGCGCCGACCGCGAATGCTGATGACAGCATAACGACTGCAACTGACACGCAAGACGTTGCAGGTGTCAGTGCCTCTGACCAGGTGGCCAAAGCCGAAGACCAGAGCGAAACAGAGATTGCTGCGGCCGATGACACTGCTGTTGAGACGGCACAAGTTGCGCAGGATGCATCCGTAAATGAACCCTCAACAACAGAGCTGGCGGCCGTTTCAACCAAGGACAGTGCCGAAGAGCCGGACCCGCAGGAGCCAGCTTCTCAACAGTCCGAAACGCAAGTTTCAGGCAGTGATAGCTCTGCTGTAGCTGAAGCAGAAGATAGTCAAGCAGACAGTGCAACTGAAGAAGGTGCAACAGAAGAAGGCGCAACACAAACGGTAGCTGCCATCGAAGATACAAAGAAATCACCCGACAGCAGCGCTGACCAATCTGTGAGTTCAGATGAGGCGACGACTAACCAGTCAACCGCCGATGGTGCAGAAACGGCCCAAGCAGAGGCCGCGCAAACAACAAGCGAAGATGCGGGTGACGGCGCAGATCAAGCACGTCAAGAAACATCTGATGTTGCAGAAACGGCGCCAGAGGTGCAAGCCGATCAGGCTCCGACGGTCATGATTGCCGATCAAGATGGTGTTCGCGTGGTACAAGGCGGCGAGGAGCAATCCTCGTCAGATGTGGCGCTCGATGCCATCAGCTATGATGAAGAGGGCGAGGTGGCCTTGTCAGGTCGCGGAACACCGGCAGCGCAGGTTATGGTCTATCTGGATAATGCACCGATATCGTCGACGGTTCTGGACAGCGAGGGGCAGTGGAAAACCGATCTTACCGATGTAGATCCGGGGGTGTATACACTTCGGATTGATCAATTGGACACCAGCGGGAAAGTCGTGTCGCGGCTTGAAACGCCATTTCAGAGGGAAAGCCGAGAGCGTCTGATCCAGCAGGTTTCCGCCTCGGCAGAGCCAGCACGGGTCAATGTGGTGACGGTGCAACCCGGCTACACACTGTGGGCCATCGCGCGCAACCGGTATGGTCGGGGAATACTATATGTTCAGGTTTTTGAAGCCAACCGCGACAAAATCCGTGATCCGGATCTCATTTATCCCGGTCAGGTTTTCCAATTGCCCGATTAAGTTTGAGGGAAGATGTATTCAGTATGCTGGCGACGTCAGGCCCCTCTGACGTTGGTGGTGTTTCGCTTATTTTATTGTTATGGCCACAGGTATGACTGATACTCAAAATCCAAAGGAACTCTCGGCCAAAGACGAGCAACGCTCAGCCTGGCATATCATCAAGAATGTGATCCCGTATCTTTGGCCGGACGGTCAGAGGGCCGTGAAAGCCCGTGTTGTATTTGCGCTGGCCTTGCTCGTGCTTTCGAAAGTGGTGGCCACTGTCTTGCCACTGTTACAAGGCGCGGCAGTTGATAGCCTGAGTGGCAAGGCAACAGACCTTATTTTAGGGGCGGTGGGGCTCACTCTTGCCTATGGAACGGCCCGTATATTTGAAAGCAGTTTTCAGCAATTGCGCGATGCGGTTTTTGCCCCTGTTGGGCAAAGGGCGCTGCGTTTACTCGCGCTCGAAACGTTTCGGCATATCCACAGCCTGTCCATGCGCTATCACATCACCCGAAAAACCGGCGGGCTCAGCAGAATTGTTGAGCGGGGGGTCAAAGGGGTCGAATTTCTGCTCCGGTTTTTACTGTTCTCGATCGGGCCTTTGATCTTGCAAATGGTGATGATCTCAAGCGCGCTATTTGTGATATTGGATTTTTGGTATGTTCTTGTCGTGATGACCACCATTACGCTTTATGTATGGTTTACATTCACAGTCTCCGAATGGCGGGTCAAACTGCGCCGGCGGATGAATGAACAGGATACAGAAGCGAACCAAAAGGCAATTGATAGCCTGCTGAACTTTGAAACTGTTAAATATTTCAACGCAGAAGAACGCGAAGCCAATCGTTATGACAGCGCAATGGCCGGCTATGAGACCGCAGCGCTGAAAACCAGCTATTCGCTGGCCGCGCTGAACTTTGGTCAGGTGGTTTTAATCACGCTTGGGCTTACCACAATGATGGTTATGGCAGCGGTGGGTGTGCAAAACGGCAGTTTGAGTGTTGGCGATTTCGTTGTGGTGACCGCTTATATGATCCAGATTACAATGCCGTTGAATTTTCTGGGCACTGTGTATCGGGAAATCCGCCAGGCGCTTGTTGATATGGCCGAGATGTTTGATCTGCTGAATTATCCGACCGAGGTCACGGACAAACCCAATGCGCCAGATATTCAGGTGACCGGAGGTCATTTGGCATTTAAAAACATTCAGTTTGGATATGAGCCAGACCGGCAAATTCTAAAAGATCTAAGCCTTGATGTGCCTGCGGGCAAAACCGTTGCCATTGTCGGGCCATCGGGCTCTGGAAAATCGACCATAGGCCGATTGCTGTTTCGCTTTTATGATGTCGAAACCGGTGCGCTCTGTATCGATGGGCAGGATGTCAAGGATGTCACCCAATTGAGTCTGCACAAAGCCATTGGCGTGGTGCCGCAAGATACGGTGTTGTTTAACGACACAATCTTTTACAATATTGCCTATGGGCGCGAGGGCGCGAGCCGCGCTGAGATTGAACAGGCGGCAAAAGACGCCCAAATTCACGACTTTATTCAGTCACTGCCGCAAGGCTATGATACATTGGTTGGGGAGCGTGGTCTTAAACTGTCTGGCGGTGAAAAACAGCGTGTCGGAATCGCGCGGACCTTGCTGAAAAACCCGCCAATTTTATTGCTTGATGAAGCGACAAGTGCGCTTGATAGCGAAACCGAACATGAGATCCAAGACGCCCTTGACCGGGCAGGGCGTGGACGCACGGTGCTTATGATTGCACACCGTTTGTCAACAGTGGTAAAGGCCGACAGCATTATCGTTCTTGAAGAGGGCCGAGTGGTCGAACGTGGAGATCATGAAACTCTTTTGGCTCGCAAAGGGCGCTATCATGACCTTTGGACGTTGCAACAGTCGGAACAAACGACTGCTGCGTAATTTATTTATTCCGCGGCGCGCAAAGGTGTTGCACCGGAGCTGATCGGGATGTCTTGCTCGCCGCCGTCAATCAAATCAGACCAGATGATTTCAGGCTGC
>CABZJG010000156.1 GCA_902525995.1 Paracoccaceae bacterium
GGCGTCAACTATGGCTTCAATAAAATCCGCTTTATCTCACCAGTCAAATCCGGTGCTCGTGTGCGCGCGCATTTCACATTGAATGCGCTGCGCCATCCCAAACCAACCGAGGTGACCAACATCTGGGGCGTTAGCATCGAAATTGAGGGCCAAGAGCGCCCTGCGCTGATCGCCGAATGGATTGGCAGACAGTATTTTTAACCAAGGACTTCCAAAGACATGACCAAACTTCCATCGCAACTAACAGGTCTGCGCCTTCCTGTGATCGCAGCACCGCTTTTCATTATCTCAAATCCTGATCTGGTAATTGCGCAGTGCAAAGCCGGCATCGTCGGCTCGTTTCCGGCGCTCAACGCGCGCGAAAAAGACGGTGAGCCCATTGAGTTAGAGCGATGGCTCAAACGCATCACAGAAGAGCTTGACTGGTATAACCAAGACAATCCAGACACCCCGGCCGCGCCCTTTGCTGTGAACCAGATCGTGCATCGCTCTAATGCGCGGCTTGATCGGGATATTGAAATCTGCGCCAAATGGAAGGTGCCGATTTGGATTACATCACTGGGGGCCCGCGTTGAGGTCAATGAGGCCGCCCATAGCTGCGGCGGCATTGCGCTGCATGATATCATCAACAACCGCTTTGCCAAAAAAGCCATTGAAAAAGGCGCCGACGGGCTCATCGCCGTGGCTGCGGGCGCCGGAGGGCACGCCGGCGCATTATCGCCCATGGCCCTGATCAGCGAAATCCGCGAATGGTTCACTGGCCCGCTGATGTTATCGGGCGCTATTGCAACCGGCGACAGCATTCTGGCGGCCCAAGCCATGGGCGCCGATCTGGCCTATATCGGATCGCCGTTTATCGCCACTAAAGAGGCCAATGCCGTCCCCGACTACAAACAGATGATCATTGATTGCGGCGCGGACGATATTGTCTATTCCTCGCTCTTTACCGGCGTCGATGGCAATTACCTTAAACCATCAATTTCGCGGGCGGGCATGGATCCCAATAATCTGCCCAGCGCCGATGCCAGCTCAATGGATTTTTCCCAAGACCGCAAAAAGCCGAAATCATGGAAAGAAATCTGGGGGTCGGGTCAGGGCATTGGCGCGATCAAAACCCATATGACAACCCAAGAATTGGTCAATCAATTTACCGCGCAATACGGCGCTGCCAAAGGCCGCCTGCTTGGACAGGCCCATGGCTGAGCTTTATCTGGCCCGGCACGCGCAGGCCAGTTTTGGCGCGGATAATTATGACGTGCTGTCTGATCTTGGCCACGCGCAAAGCTTTGCGCTTGGGCAAGCCATCGCCGCGCAGGGCGTGCGGCCAGATCTTTGGGTGATCGGCGATTTAAACCGCCACCGCGAAACTCTGGACGGCATTCAAAGGGGCATGGGCATGGCGCCGGTGGCACCGGAAATTCACGCCGGGCTTAATGAATTCGACTTTACCGGCCTGCTGAATGCGCGCTTTGGAGCCGGCAGCGGCCCCAAGGATATGCACAGCGACCGCAAAACCCATTTCAAAACCCTGCGCGAAACTGTCTTGGCCTGGCAGCGCGATGAAATTCCCAATCCTCCTGAGACATGGGCTGATTTTTCCCAGCGTATTGAGGCCGCGCGGCGGTTTATCATGCGCGACGGACCCGCCACTGTTTTGGCCGTCAGTTCTGGCGGCCCGATCGGCCAGATGGTGGCCTCAGTGCTGCAAACCCCGACCGATCAACAGATCAAGCTGCAACTGCAGGTGAAGAACTGTTCGCTCACACGGTTTATTTTTACGCAAAAAGCCTGTTATCTACACGGGTTCAATGAAACGCCGCACATCACGGCGGAAACGCATCAGTTTTTGACTTACAGTTAAAGGTCAACCATGTCAGACACTGCCCATTTAGATACCAAAGCTGTCAGCGCCTGGCTGATCGACTATATGCCTGATTTTCAAGGGCTGGTGCGCGCCGAGAAATTTGCCGGTGGGCAATCAAACCCGACCTTCCGGCTGATCACGCCAGGCAAAGACTATGTTCTGCGCCGCAAGCCGCCGGGCGTATTGCTCAAATCGGCGCATGCAGTTGATCGCGAATTTCGGGTGCAAAAGGCGCTTGAACACTCAGATGTGCCCGTCGCGCGCATGCATTTGCTGTGCGAAGATGATGCGGTGATCGGCTCTGCCTTTTATGTGATGGATATGGTTGACGGGATAAATTACGACAACCCTGTGCTGCCGGATGTTGCCCAAGACGACCGCTGCAGGATCCAAGAAGAAATGAACCGGGTTTTGGCCGCAATCCATGATGTGGATATAGACGCGGTTCAGCTGTCAGATTTTGGACCCGATGGCAATTACTATCAGCGGCAAATCAGCCGCTGGGCAAAACAGTATAAGGCCAGCAAGACAGAGCATATCCCTGATATGGATGCGCTGATCCAATGGCTGGACAACAACCTTCCTGATGATGATGGCCAGCGGACCTTGGTTCATGGCGATTACCGGATCGACAATATGCTGTTTTCAAAATCCGGCCCCGAATGTCTTGCGGTGCTGGATTGGGAGCTGTCGACCATCGGTCATCCCTATGCCGATCTGGCAGCAGTGATCATGCAATGGGCCATGCCGACCGGCCCCGAGGGGCGCGGGCTGGCAGGGATCGAGCGTAAGGCCCAGGGCTTGATGGAAGATCAGGCCTTTATTGATCTTTATTGCGCGCGGCGCGGATTGGCGGGGATCGACCGGTTCGGGTTTTACTTGGCGTTTTGCTTTTTCCGCATGGCGGGCATTCTGCAAGGCGTGAAAAAGCGGGCGCTTGACGGCAATGCCTCAAACCCCGAGCGGGCGATGAAAGTTGGCCATTATGTTTCGGTTTTTGCCGCTGCCGGCTTAAAAGCTGCGAAAACAGTATAAGCAGCATGGAGCATCCTTCACATTTCCCCGATGAGCGTCCCTATCCGCTCCAGCGTCATCTCGGGTTTGTTTTGGCCGATTGGTCCGAAGATTATTGCCGGCTTGAATTGCCTTTGGCTGATTTTTTGATGAACCGGCAGGGCATACCGCATGGGGGCGTTTATGCCACGCTGGCCGATACAGCGATGGGCTATGCCGGCTGTTTTGCCCCAAAGGGTGCAGCGCCGCGCTGGGCTATGACGCTCAACCTAAACGTCAATTATCTGGCACAATGCAAAGGCGATCTGTTGATCGCCACGGCCAATCGCACCGGCGGCGGCCATAAAACATTTTTCGCTGATGCCTCTATCAGCGATAACCTTTCCACAAAAATTGCCAGCGCAACTGGCGTATTTCGCTATCGTAGCAGTCCACCCTAAAGGAGAATAAAATGACCGACACCATGCAACGCATTGCCTTGGCCCGCAGGCCAATGGGTGCCCCTGTTGATGATGATTTTCTATTGGAAAATATCCCCATGCCGACGCCCGCCGACGGCGAGGTGCTGGTCAAGGTGCATTATATGTCGCTCGACCCCTATATGCGGGGCCGCATGGATGACGCCAAATCCTATGCCAACCCGGTGCCCCTTGGCGGCACAATGGAAGGCGGGGGCGTGGGCCAAATTGTGGCCTCAAATGCCGCCGATTATGCGGTTGGCGATTATGTGTTTGGAATGCTGGGTTGGGCAAGCCATGCCTGTCTTAGGGCCAAAGACCTGCAAAAACTTGACCCAAAACTGGCGCCCATTACCACCGCTCTTGGGGTGCTGGGAATGCCGGGGTTTACCGGCTGGTACGGGTTGATGGAACTGGGCCGCCCCAAGGCCGGTGAAACCCTTGTTGTGGCAGCGGCCACCGGCCCTGTCGGCTCAATGGTGGGTCAGGTTGCCAAGGCACAAGGGCTGCGCACGGTCGGCATTGCGGGCGGCGCAAAAAAATGCGCGCTCGCAGTGGAAAAGTTCGGTTTTGATGTCTGTCTCGATCACACAGAATACGCCGATGGCAAAGCGATGCGCGCCGCCATCGCCGAGCACTGTCCAAAGGATGTGGATATTTATTTTGAAAATGTGGCCGGCAAGATTTTCGAAGGTGTGCTGCCGCTGATGAATGTGGGCGGGCGTATTCCGCTTTGCGGTTTGATCAGCTGGTACAATGCCGGCGCCCTGGGTGCAAATGCCGGTGGGGAAAAGGACAATCTGCCAAAACTATGGCGCACTATTCTTGTCAACCGGCTTTCGGTGAACGGATTTATCATTTCCGATCATTGGGACCGCTATGGTGATTTTCTGCGCGACGTTGGGCCGATGCTGGCGAAAGGCCAAATTGCCTATCAAGAGGATATCACCGAGGGGCTTGAAAATGCGCCGCGGGCGTTCATGGGTCTGCTGACCGGGGAAAACTTTGGCAAACAGATCGTCAAAGTGAACTGATCTTGGGTAAAGCGTCGGG
>CABZJG010000157.1 GCA_902525995.1 Paracoccaceae bacterium
TGGCCAAGAAATGAGCCTGAGCGCGACAATTGTTCAACCTTGCCATCACAGTAAACTTGGCTGTCTGGCAGTTCGCGGCGACCGATTGCAGCATAGCCAAAAACAGTTGCAATTTCGCCATCGATATCAATCCAGTGATCTTTCGCCGTCGCGCCCGTTAAAAAGGAGAGCTGATATAGCTCCTCTTTGTGCGCGTTGAATTCCATTGCGAGCGCCTTTAGAAGCTTTGCCCGGTCATGAAAGCCCATATTGCGAAGCGCAGTGCCCCCATTGGCTTTGGCAAACTCCAACAGGTTCGCCGTATGATCTGTGCCGCTACCAGCCTGTGCAATGACCGATCCATCTATAGCTGAATGGATTTCAAGGGCATTTTGATCGGGCGCGTACCAATGCCCTGCCACAAAACTTTCCACCTGTCGAATAGCCATTTTGCCGTACTTTAAAGCCACTAGATAATTTATTGACCAACCGTTCGGTTTATGCAAGCTTTGTCTTGGTATATTTGTCAAATCACGCCTTTGAAAGGATGCCCAGTGACTCCTAAAGAGCGCGCTGAAAAGTCTGCTGATGCCATGTGGGCAAGTGATCGGGCGTCGCAGTGGGTTGGACTTGAGCTTCACGATATTGATGAGGGATTTGCGCGGTTAACTTTGCAGCTCAAAGCGCATCATTGCAACGGTCATGGCATAGGGCATGGGGGCGTTACTTTTCTGCTGGCGGATAGTGCATTTGCTTTTGCCTGCAATAGCCGCAATCAGGTCACCGTTGCGATGCATAATATGATCAGCTTTCTAAACCCTGCCCATGAAGGCGATGTTTTAACCGCCGAAGCCAGAGAAACTGGCTTAAACGGCAAAAACGGTATTTATGATGTGCGGGTTGTGAACCAAAATAATGAGGTCGTGGCCGAGATGCGCGGCATGTCGCGCGCAATCAAGGGGCAAGTTTTCCAAGACGGAGAAAGGTAAAAAGGATGAAAGACCTAACACCTAACAGGGCTGAGCTTGATCAAATTGAAATAGCGTCCATTGACGAAATCCGCGACCTTCAATTGCAGCGGCTTAAATGGTCGTTGGCCCACGCCTATGCTAACGTTGGTTTTTATCGCGATAGTTTTGACCAGCTTGGGGTACATCCTGATGACTTGAAATCTCTGGATGATTTGGCAAAGTTTCCTTTTACAACCAAAGCCAACCTTCGTGACCATTACCCGTTCGGGCTTTTCGCAGTTGATAAGTCGCAAATTGTCCGGGTGCATGCCTCATCGGGAACCACGGGCAAGCCAACCGTTGTTGGATATACACAAAACGATATCTCAATCTGGGCAGATTTGGTGGCACGCTCGCTGCGCGCATCGGGTGTTCGGGCAGGGGATATGGTCCATAATGCCTATGGCTATGGTCTTTTTACGGGCGGTTTAGGCGCGCATTACGGAATTGAAAAACTGGGCGCAATGGTGGTGCCGGTGTCGGGTGGTCAGACCGCGCGTCAGGTGATGTTAATCGAAGATTTCAAACCCAAAGCGATCATGGTGACACCGTCCTATATGCTTAATATTTTGGAAGAGTATCACCGACAGGGCTTAGACCCACGCCAAAGTTCGCTTGAAACAGCGATTTTTGGGGCAGAGCCTTGGACCAATGCCATGCGGCAAGAAATTGAACAAGCTTTTGATATGCATGCTGTTGATATTTATGGTTTATCTGAAATTATGGGTCCCGGCGTTGCCAATGAATGTGTTGAGACAAAAGACGGGCTGCATATTTGGGAAGACCACTTTTATCCAGAAATTATTGACCCGCAAACAGGTCAGGTCGTCACCGACGGCACCAAAGGCGAGTTGGTTTTCACCACATTGACCAAAGAGGGCATGCCGCTGATCCGCTATCGTACGCGGGATTTAACGCAGCTTTTGCCGGGAACGGCCCGCTCCATGCGGCGGATGGAAAAGGTTACCGGCCGCAGTGATGATATGATGATCCTGCGCGGTGTGAATGTGTTCCCCACCCAGATCGAAGAGCAGGTGATCGCAACGCAAAATCTGTCGACACATTTTCAAATAGAACTGGTACAAAAGGGGCGGATGGACGGCATGCGGGTGCATGTTGAAGTGCTGCCGGATGCAAACAGCCAAAGCCAAAGAACTGCCGCAACCCAAGAGCTTACCCAACGCATCAAAGATGTTGTTGGCGTATCTTGTGAGGTTGAGGTCGCCGAACCCGGTAGTGTTCAACGCTCTGAGGGAAAAGCCAAACGCGTGGTGGACAACCGGCAAGGGAGTTAAGACCATGGCGCGGCCAATCGCAAAGGATTATGCGTTTAAGCGTGACCATATCTTGAATTCTGCTGCCATGCTTTTTGCGCAAGAAGGTTTTGCCGGCGCTTCAATGGCGGCGCTTGCGCAAGAATGTCAAATTTCTAAAGCCAATATCTACCATTATTATTCAGGCAAGGATGCGTTATTATTTGACCTTCTAGATAGCTACCTCAAGGCGCTTCATCAAAAGCTGACATCTTTGAAGTTAGACGGGGTTCCACCTGAGCAAAAATTATTTCTTTTGGTGCGTGAAATTTTGCTGGCCTATCAAGGTATGGACCATCAGCATCAGGTACAACTAAATGAAATGCAGCACCTGCCGAAAGCACAACAAGATATTCTTCGCAGTTATCAACGCGATATGATTTCCATTTTGCGCAATGTGATTGCAGAACTGGCGCCGGCTGTTGCAGCCAAAGATAAGTCCAAATTGCATGCCGTGACAATGTCGGTGTTCGCGATGCTGAACTGGTTTTATATGTGGAACCGTCAAGAGGGCACGGAGGCTCGTGAAAACTATGCAAAAGTTGTAACTGATCTCACTTTAGGCGGTATAACATCCAATCATTGATCGTATTGGATCACCAGATGATCCGAAAGCGGATAGGATTGACACGACAGCGCATAGCCTTTGGTGATCTCATCACCTTGCAGCGCATGATTTGCAATCATCTCGATATCGCCTTCAACCACTTTACAAAGACAGGTCGAGCAAACACCGGCCTGACAGGAAAATGGCGCATCAAGATTGTGTTCTAATGCGGCTTGTAAAATACTTTGATCGCGGCGCATTTCAAACGAAGAAGACGCGCCATCTATGGTGATAGTTACGCGTGTTGTCGCCTGTTTTTGATCACTGGCGTTTGTCTTTGTTTTTAGCGCCAAGCGGCCGGGTTGATCAGATTTAAATAGCTCGTACTTAATTTTTTCTTGTGGCATCCCATGATGGGAAAGGCGCGCGGCAATTAACGTCATCATCGGTTCGGGGCCACAGATAAAGGCGCAGGCGATCTTGGGCAGGGAAATCCAATTTGCAAATACCATGTCTAATTTCTCGGAGGTAATCCGGCCGGAAAACAGATCAATTTCCTGAGGGTCATCTTCCAAAATATGCAAAACACTCAGCCGATCCATGTAGATATTTTTTAAATCTTCCAACTCTTCACGGAACATAATTGAGCTAATGCGACGATTGGCGTAAAGCAGCGTAAAGCGGCTGCGCGGCTCATGTGCAAGCGTGCTTCTTATAATTGACAAGAAAGGCGTAATGCCCGAGCCGCCGGCAAATTCGAGATAGTGGTTTTCTGCTTCGGCATCGAGCGGTGCAAAAAACCGACCTTGTGGCGGCATAGCGTGCAAAACATCACCCACAGCCAAGTCACTGTTGGCCCATGTGGAAAACGCCCCATCGGTAACATGTTTAATCCCCACTTTCACTACCGGATCATCAAGACCACTGCAGATGGAATAGGATCTGCGGATTTCGTGTCCATCGAAGTCCTTTTTAAACGTCAGGTACTGGCCTTGAATAAAGTCAAAGTTTGCTTTGGGATCGGGGCTTAGGCTGACAACAACCGCATCGCGAATTGTCTTTTGAATATCAGTGACGGTCAGAGGGTAAAAACGGGCCATATCGGACTTTCTACAAACACTTGAAGTAATCAAAAGGTTCAAGGCACTTTTGGCAGCGCCATTGCGCTTTACAAGGGGTAGAGCCGAATTGGCTGATCCTTTCTACATCCACCGCGCCGCATTGTGGGCATGATTTTGGACCACCAGAAGGGTTGGGCGGTGCAATGCCATAGGACTGAAGCCTTTTTTTGCCGCGCTCTGAAATCCAATCTGTTGTCCACGCCGGATTAATTTGCTGCTTTATATCAATGTTTTCAATGCCATTTGAGTGTGCTGCTTTTTCAATTTCAAGTCTAATGACTGTGGTGGCTGGGCATCCCGAATAGGTCGGGGTGATAGTGATCTCTAGGCGGTCATTTTGCCAAGCCACATCTCGAATAATGCCCAAGTCTACAATGGAAATTGCCGGAATTTCCGGGTCAGGAACTTGATCTAAA
>CABZJG010000158.1 GCA_902525995.1 Paracoccaceae bacterium
TCGCTACCAATAAAATCTAAAGTATAGGAACGCTATAATGTTGGATCATCCCAGACCCCCCATCGCAAGCTTTGAAAACCTGCGGGTTGAATTTGAAACCAAGGACGGCACTGTCGTTGGAGTTGAGGATGTTTCTTTTGAGATTAACGCTGGGGAAACCGTATGCGTCGTAGGAGAATCAGGCTCGGGTAAATCGGTTTCATCGCTTTCCATGATGCGGTTGGTAGAGTTTGGCGGCGGACGTCTGGCAGGTGGCAAACTTGAATTTGACCGAAAAGAATCCGGCATAGTTAACGTCACAAAAGTGGACCAGTCATTGATGCGTACGATTCGCGGCAATGAGATCGGCATGATCTTTCAAGAGCCAATGACAGCGCTTAATCCAGTGTTCACAGTAGGCCGCCAATTGACCGAAGGCCTCAGGGTTCATAAAGGAATGAATAAATCACAAGCAGAACAGCAGGCACTTGATCTGCTGCGGCAGGTGCGCATCCCCGAGCCCGAGCGGCGGCTAAAGCAATTTCCACATGAACTCTCTGGCGGCATGCGCCAGCGGGTGGTGATCGCAATGGCTCTGGCCTGCGAGCCAAGATTGCTGGTTGCAGATGAACCAACCACTGCGCTTGATGTGACCATTCAGGCCGAAATCCTTGCGCTTATTGACCGGTTGAAACGCGAAACCGGCACCGCTGTGATGTTTATCACCCATGACATGGCCGTGGTGGCACAGATGGCTGACCGTGTTGTTGTGATGTATCGCGGCAATAAAGTGGAAGAAGGCCCGGTCGAGCAAATTTTTAAAGACCCAAAGCATAGTTATACCCAATCGCTGCTTGCCGCAGTGCCAAAACTGGGCGAAATGACGGGCAAGGAATTGCCGGAACCAATGCGCCTTTTTGGCGACGAAGACGCTGTTCGCGAACCCATCAAGGGGACAAATGAGCCACTGCTTGAGGTCAAAAACCTGATCACCCGTTTTCCAGTTAAGGGCGGTATTTTGCGGCGCACAGTGGCCAATGTGCATGCCGTTGAGGATGTCTCATTTACCTTGATGAAAGGGCGCACATTGGCGTTGGTTGGCGAATCCGGCTGCGGCAAATCCACGGTTGGGCGGTCTCTACTACGTTTGGTTGAACCGATATCCGGCGAGGTTAGCATTGCCGGCAAAGATATCATCGCCATGCAGCCCGAAGAATTGCGCGCAGCGCGCGGGGATATGCAAATGGTCTTTCAAGACCCCTTTGCATCGCTGAACCCGCAAATGCTGCTTATGGATCAGGTGGCCGAGCCGATGCGCAATTATGGCACCCATACCGGCGAGGCACTAACAAAACGCGTTGAAATGCTGTTTGACCGCGTTGAGCTGCCGCGCAGCTTTTTGCGCCGCTATCCGCATGAATTATCTGGCGGTCAGCGCCAAAGGGTTACCATCGCGCGGGCGTTGGCACTTAACCCAAAGCTGATTATTGCAGACGAAGCCGTCAGCGCACTGGATGTTTCGGTGCAGGCGCAGGTGCTTAATCTAATGATGAAACTGCAGGCAGATTTGGAGCTGTCGTTTCTTTTCATCAGTCATGATATGGCTGTGGTGGAACGGGTCAGCCATGATGTGGGTGTGATGTATTTGGGGCGATTGGTCGAAATAGGCCCGCGCAGCAAAGTCTTTGAAGCTCCGCAACATGCCTATACGCAGGCTTTGATGAAAGCGATCCCGATCGCCGACCCCACACAGCGTAAGTCGGAAAAAGATCTTAACTTCAAACCGATCCCCTCACCCATCCATGATCTCGATTATGTTGCCGAAGCCTCTGAATACCGAGGGGTTTCAAAGGGGCATTTTGTTTTAACAACAGATAGCGGGTACTAACTATGAGCATAGAACGCCTTTCACCGCTGGAGTTAATGCGCAAACTGGTCTCCTTTCCCACGGTCAGCCGCGATAGCAATCTTGATCTGGTGGCCTGGGTCGAAGGGTATCTCGCAGAGCACAACATAACATCGCACCGACATTACAACGAGGCCGGGGACAAAGCATCGCTTTTTGCCCATGTTGGCCCGGATATAGAGGGCGGTTTGGTGCTGTCGGGCCATACGGATGTGGTTCCGGTCGACGGGCAACCTTGGGACAGCGATCCTTACGAAGTGATCGAACGTGACGGAAAATATTTTGGCCGCGGCACGTGTGATATGAAAGGCTTTGATGCTTTGGCGCTATGGGCACTGGTAGAGGCCTCTTATTTGCCCCTCACCCGACCTTTGCAAATCGCTCTAAGCTATGACGAAGAGGTTGGCTGCGTCGGCGCGCCGCCGATGATTGATCAAATGCTCAAAACCCTGCCCAAAGCCAGCGCTGTGATTGTGGGGGAACCTTCGACCATGCTGGCGGTCAACGGACACAAGGGCGGTTTGGGATTTAGCACCCATTTTGTTGGCTTTGAGGTGCATTCGTCGATCCTGCACACAGGGGTCAATGCGATTATGTCCGGCGCAAAGCTCATTGACTGGGCCAATCATGTAAACGCGGCAAATAGCGCCGCGCAACCCACTGAAATTGCTGCCATGTTCGACCCGCCCTATACAACAGCGCATGTGTGTATGATCAGCGGTGGCACAGCCCATAACATCACCGCGAAAGATTGCCACTTTAGTCTGGATTTCAGAATTATGGCCGATGAAACAGAAGCCGAGTGGAAAGGCCGCTTTGACGACAAAGTGCGCGCGCTGGAAGCGGATATGAAAGCATCCCATCCAGAGGCGCGTATTGAAATTGAACCCCGGTTTTTTGTACCCGGTTTGCGACCCGAACAAGACGGGGAAGCCGAAACATTGGTGCCCCAGATAACCGGGGATAATGCCCTACATGTGGTGTCATACGGAACCGAAGCTGGCCAGTTTCAAGAGCGTGGGTACTCGGCAGTCATCTGCGGCCCGGGCGACATTGCACAAGCGCACCAACCCAATGAATTTATTGAAAAATCACAATTTGAGGCGGGGCATAAATTTATGCAAAAACTGCTTGAAAGGCTGACAAGAGATTAACCTATGCCCGTCAAAAATCGTTTGGCTGAATTACACGCCGAAATCACTGAATGGCGTCGTGACATTCACCAGCATCCAGAAATTCTTTTCGACACGCAGCGCACCTCAGCAATGGTGGCTGACAAGCTGCGCAGCTTTGGCGTGGATGAGGTTGTAACCGGCATTGGTCGCACCGGCGTTGTTGCGGTGATCAAAGGCAAATCCACCAGTTCGGGCAAAACCATTGGACTGCGCGCCGACATGGACGCGTTGCCCATCGAAGAGCAAACCGGTCTTGAATATGCCAGTAAAACGCCGGGCGCTATGCATGCCTGCGGTCATGATGGTCATACCGCGATGCTCTTGGGCGCAGCGAAGTACCTGTGCGAGACGCGAAACTTTGACGGCACCGCTGTGGTGATTTTCCAGCCCGCCGAAGAGGGCGGCGGCGGCGGCAAAGAAATGTGCGATGACGGCATGATGGAGCGCTTTGGCATTGATGAGGTGTATGGAATGCACAATTGGCCACAAATGCCGGTGGGTCAGTTTGCCATTCGCCCGGGCGCCTTTTTTGCAGCTTCGGACATGTTCGATATAAAAATTACCGGCAAGGGCGGCCACGCGGCCAAACCACAAGAAACGATTGATCCAACAGTTGTTGCCAGCCATCTGGTGCTTGCGCTGCAGTCTATTGTCAGCCGCAATGCCGACCCAGTGGATCAAATGGTGGTTTCAGTCACCTCTTTTGAAACCTCGTCCACCGCATTCAATGTGATCCCAGAATCCGTCCACCTCCGCGGTACAGTGCGCACATTAAGCGCTGAGATGCGCGATTTGGCCGAACGGCGTTTGATCGAGCTTGCAGAAGGCACTGCAGCGGCGTTTGGCGCCAATGCGGATGCAGAATTTCGCCGCACCTATCCAGTTATGAGCAACTCGGATACCCAGACAGAGTTTGCCGCAAAGGTCGCAAAAAGTGTATCCGGCGACTGCGCAGAGGCCGATTTGGTGATGGGCGGGGAAGATTTTTCCTTCATGCTGGAAGAGCGGCCTGGCGCCTATATCCTGATCGGGAATGGGGATACCGCTACCGTGCATAATCCCAATTATAATTTTAATGATGATGCAATCCCGGCAGGCTGCAGTTGGTGGGCCGAGATTATTGAGCAAGGCATGCCAGCAGCCTGATACAGGACCTGGGTTTTCAACCAATTTGCCGTTGAAGAAAATCACCGCTTACATATTTTGCGTGTTATCAAGTTAAAATTGTCTCGTTTGCCAGAGGGATCAGCACTTGAGGCCATTTTGAAGTAAGGATCCCCGACATAGATGCCGGGCCACAGATGAAGTTTATTTCTTTGAAT
>CABZJG010000159.1 GCA_902525995.1 Paracoccaceae bacterium
CAAAGCCCTGCCTGTGGCTTTTAATGCACCAAAAAACATACCCGAAATACTGCTTATAGCATTGGATGCAAAGCTTGCTAGCGTTGTGGGTATGGTTGAGCAGGTCTGGTTGACGGGCGTTACCTATGAAGATGGGCAGATGGGGCATATTTTGGGTTTTGTTGGAGCCAAGGCAGAAGCTGAGAAAGCTTTGGCAAAAGCAGCACATGAAGCGCTTACATTTTCGGGCCTAGAGGCGGGAACACTTGATGTAGGGTTTTTTGACCCCGATGAGCCAGCGGCGGCTTCAATCGCCCAGCACGGTATGTCCTTTGAGCTTCCACAAGCGCCAAAAGTTGGCCTTGATCCACCGAAACCGCCGGGCAGCGATCCTAATTTTCCGCCCAAGTTAAAATAATTATTGCGCAAGAGCACTTTCGGGGCACAATCCAAGAAAGTGGAGATGATGATGCTTCAAGTAAACCCAGAACGATTCTTGAAAACCCTGCACCAACTGCGCGAGTTTGGTGCTGCACGAGTGGGCAAAGGGGTCGTACGTCCGGCCTATAGTCCACAGGACATTGCGGCCCGTGATTGGATTGCGCAGCAGATACGCAGCGCCGGCTTGGACGCACGGTTTGACCCGGTTGGAAATCTTTTTGGTCTTGCGACTGACAAAAGCCTTTTGCTGGGATCCCATACAGATAGCCAGCCTGAAGGTGGCTGGTTAGATGGTGCCTTGGGGGTTATGGCCGCCCTTGAAATCACGAGGGCGAGTAAAGAGCAGGGCGGGCCTCCGGTTTCAGTGGTCAATTTTCAAGACGAAGAGGGACGCTTTGGCGTGACAACTGGCAGCGCGGTTTGGAGTGGCCAGCTTTCTTTGGAAAGTGCTGACCAACTTGAGGACCGGAGTGGCATAAGCTTTTCGGACGCGCGTAAAACGCTCGGGGATCGTTGTGGTGACTTTATAGATCCGCGCCATTTCAATGGATTTGTTGAAATGCATATCGAGCAAGGCCCAAGTTTAGATCGGGCATGGCAAAAAATTGGCGTGGTTACAGATATTGTTGGAATTCGGGACCTAAACATCACTTTTTGCGGGGCTCAAAATCATGCAGGCACCACCCCAATGGATGCGCGGCAAGATGCATTTCAGGCGCTGGCAAAATTTAACCAACTGCTGAATGACCGTTTTAGAAATATAGTCACCCCTCAAACCGTTTGGACCATTGGACATGTTGCCTTGCACCCAAATGCGGCCTCAATCGTTCCCGGCAAGGTTATGTTTTCGATGCAATGGAGAGATGGCGATGCGCATCGTTTACTGCAAATGGAAAATGTTGTTCGCGATACCGCCAGTGACATTGCAAGAGATCAAAATATGGCCCTTTCTTTTGGGGTAATGCGTGGACTTGATCCTGTTGCAATGGATGAAAAGTTGCAGCAGGCATTACAAACAAGTGCTGGTGAAATTGCGCCAAATGCATGGCGCAGCATGGTCTCGGGTGCTTTACATGATGCAACGAATGTTGCCGCTCTTATGCCCACTGCAATGCTATTCGTGCCTTCCATTAATGGGATTAGTCACGATTTTTGCGAAGACACATCAGAAGATGATTTGGTTGTGGGACTGAGGGTGCTCGCAAGGGCTGTTGATCGTCTATCTTAAAAAACTTTGCTAATAAAACCTGCAAAGCGCTGCCTATCTTTCCCAGTTGACATCACCAAGAAATATATAGCCGGCACCATAGATGGTTTTGATAAGCTGAGGATTTTTGGGATCTTCGTTCAGCTTGGTGCGCAATCTAGATATTCGAACATCCATCGCACGGTAAAAGCTTTCACCTGCTGCACCACCAAGAGTTTCTTGCATATGCGCGCGACTTATCAATCTTTTGGGGCTTTCCAAAAACAGGCGAAGTATTTCACCCTCGGCATGCGAAAAGGCAGTTTCCTGGCCATTATCATTTTCAAGCATATAACGATCGAAATGCGCAATCCACCCTTCAAAGCGGGCGGTTGTGCTGGTGGTATTGGCTGATTTGTCTTTGCGCAACCTTGCACGTATGCGGGCCACAACTTCACTGGGATCGAAGGGTTTAATTATATAATCATCAGCCCCCAGCTCGAGGCCCGTTACCCGGTCTTGGACCTGCGCACGACCTGAAATAATAATAACGATTGCACCCTGCTCTAAGGCCAATTGGTGTACGAGTGTCAGCCCATCGCGGTCAGGCAGACCAAGATCGACAAGGCACACATCTGGTGTTGCTGTTCTGAGTGATGCTTCAAATTCTGTCGCCCGAGCAAACCCCATAGTTCTAAAGCCGGCCTCGTTTAGCGCACTGGCAAGCATTGACCGAATCGCGGGTTCATCATCCAAGATTGTTACCAATGGTTCGGTCATAGCGGATGCCCATTTTGAAAAACAAGTTTCAAAGTGCCAGCATCAAACGGTTTGGGCAAGACCGTTCCTAGGCGCAAAGCTTCTTGATGCAGATTATCAGCCGCAGGCAGCGAGGTCATGAAAATTATTGGGGGGGGCGGAACTGTTAAGTTTGGTTGCTAGATCAACCCCTGTTTCGTGGCCTTGTAATCGTAGATCACATAAAATTAGCGATATTTCCGGCAGGCCTTCTATTAGGCTTTGTGCTTCTGCGGCAGAATTTGCCTCCACTACTGAATGGCCTAACCCTGTGAGCATCAATCTGACATGATCCCGCAACTCTGGACTATCTTCGACCAAAAGAACCAGACCGGGTTTGATTAGATCGACCGCTTTGCGTTGAGGCAAGCGCAGGACAACGCGCGCACCCGCGTAGTTATTGTTCAAAATAACCTCACCACCTGAAAGCTTTGCCATATCATAAACCATCGACAATCCGAGCCCGGTGCCTTCTGGGCCTTTGGTGGTGAAAAATGGGTTCATTGCATTTTTAAGCGCATCTTTAGAAAATCCAGGCCCTGTGTCTGTAATGGTAAACTCAATCCATGTGTTTTTAACTTCTTGTGCGCCAAGGGTAATTTTCCCAAAACCATCCAACGCGTCGCGTGCGTTCAGAATGAGATTAAGCAGCGAATCCTGTAACATTCCGTTATCCAAAAGATAATGCTGGCTTGGCAGATTATTTTTGATAACCAACTCAATGTCTTTTGGAAGGGCTGACCTTGCTAGGCTTGTCAGGCGCTCAAAAAGGGTCAAAATATCTGTATCTTCTGGGTTCAACTGTCGAGTGCCGCTCATATCTGCAATCGTATTGAGTAATGCACCCCCGCGCGCTGCAGCATCCTTGGTCGCATTAATTAAATAATGGGTATCTGGGTCCAGATTTAGTTTATCCAGTCGGCTTTGTGCACCCATTATGATGGTGAGCAAATTAGAAAAATCATGAGCCAGACCATTTGTCAGTTGGGCTGCCATTTGGCGTTTGCTTGCCTGCTGCAGGGCTGATCTCGCCTGTGTTTCTTCGGTGACATCCATGGACAAGATGTAAACCCCAACAATTTCATTATCCTTTTCGTCTGGGGTTAATGCCGTTCGGATGCGCCGAGAGCTCAGGTCGTCATTAAATTCGAAAACATTTGCCTCCCCTTGGAAGGCACGATTGAGCTTATCCTTTAGTTGCGAATAGGCCTTTGCGCCAAGCGTTTCTGAAACAGTTCTTCCAATAATATCTGATGGTCTTTCCGGCATTACAGAAGATAACTTTTTGTTGGAAAATGTATAGCGGCGATCAAGATTCACATGCGCAATATGGGCCGGCATCATTTCAGTTGTCAGCCGCGTTCGCGCTTCGATCTCTGTCAGTTCACGCTTGGCTTGCTCAAGAGCTGCATTCATGGCCTCTAACTGACGGTTTTTTGCGGCCAACTCTTCTGCATAGGTTAACAATTGCACGGAGAGTTCTTCGGAATGGCCTCGCAGCATGTTTTCCTGTTTTTTGATGCTGGTGATATCGGTGTAAACCGCAACCCACCCCCCTTGTGAAAGTGGGGCGCCCTCAACGCTGATAATTTGACCATTGGCGCGGACACGTTCCATGTAATGCGGCTCAAACGCACGGGCTGTATCGACCCGGTCTTGGACAAATTTGGCTACGTCACCGACGTCACCATATTCGCCATGTTCAACTAAATGTTGGATACAATCTTTAAAATTGGATCCCGCCTTCAAAAGATGCGCAGGGATGTCAAACATTTCACCAAACCGGCGATTGCAAACAACCAACTGAAGTTTGTCATCATAAACTGTCAGAGCTTGCTGAATCAAATTCAAGCCTGCTCTTGTCATGGCAGCGGTGTTGCCGAT
>CABZJG010000160.1 GCA_902525995.1 Paracoccaceae bacterium
GAAGTTCTGTTCCTTCAGCCGTTGCTGTGCCATTTTCGGTTACAATAATGGGAACGCCCTTTGTTATTTTTTGGTGCACCCATATCAGAAAATCACTGAGGCCTTGCGGGTAGATTTCCCAGCCCATGTCGGTTTTTTCCAACGGCCCAATTTCATCCCGCAAATGCGGCCATTCTGAACCTGCATCATGGACTATGCGTTTGCAGGTATAATAATTTATTCCGCACCAGTCCAAAGGGGCCGATATAATTGATAAATCCTCTTGCCAGGATGCTGGTAAAAACCGCTCTATGCCCTTTAGAACCGGCTCTGGATACTGGCCCAAGAACATAGCCTCCAAAAAGAAACGATTGTAAATGGCGTCATAGACTTTTGCAGCTTCAATATCCTGGTTTGCTTGGCTCGCTGGATGGCTCCATTCCAAATTGCACACACACCCTAAATTTTTTTGATTTTGAGCACGTAAAATTTCAATGGCGCGCCCATGTGCCAAAAGCACATTATGCATGGACAGGGCAGCCAGTTTTAAATCCCGCTTTCCTGGGGCATGATGTCCAAGCGCATGGGATAGCCA
Source organism: Paracoccaceae bacterium (assembly GCA_902525995.1). GTDB lineage: Bacteria > Pseudomonadota > Alphaproteobacteria > Rhodobacterales > Rhodobacteraceae > CABZJG01. The sequence goes on from CABZJG010000160.1 coordinate 575, forward strand.
ACTGACACACCAGGGTTCGTTAATCGGAGCTATGGAGGATATGCGATCTCCCAGTTTTTTCGAAATAATTTCAACAAACTCGCCAAACCAACCCACAATTTCGCGATTGGTCCATCCACCGCGTTCAGCCAATTCCTGCGGCAATTCCCAGTGATATAAGGTTAAATGGGGCTTCAAATCGCGCTCAAGTATCGCGTCCGTTAAGCGGTCATAAAAGTCCAATCCTTCAGCATTAACAGTCCCGACTCCTTGTGGAAGGACACGGGCCCAACTGGTTGAAAACCTATAGCTGTCAAAGCCTGCTGCCTTTATATGATCAAGGTCTTCTTCGTACTTATGATAATGATCACAGGCCATTTGCCCGTTTTGCTCTTTAAAAACACGTCCAGGAAGTTTCGCAAAACTATCCCAATGCGTTGCACCTGCTGAGCCAAAGGCATGACCCTCTATTTGATAAGCAGAGCTCGCAACACCAAAATCAAACCCATTTGGAAAATCACTACGCTTTAGGGAAAGTGCGTTCATTTTAATTTTAACCCTTCAATTTTAATTATTTAGCCTTTCCTTTAGCAGGTCTTTTCTAGGGCAACGAGCGCAAAATCGGTTAACTTGCCGTGTTTGTGCACGCTTTTTGAATTGAAGCTTAGGGCTTTTCACCAAGAGATTATTTTTAACCATTAATTTGAGGAAATAGATATGCAATGTTCCTCCTATGTTCCCATTTTTTTATTGGAGAGTCTCAACAAAAGGTTTATCTCTTTCTTAAGCAATGAGGGTATTTGATGGCTGACCTAAAGTTTATTGAAGTTCGCGGGGCCCGTGAACACAATTTAAAATCCGTTGATGTGGATATTCCAAGAGATCAACTTGTTGTTATTACGGGATTATCCGGATCTGGAAAGTCATCTTTGGCGTTTGATACTATCTATGCTGAAGGACAGCGGCGCTATGTAGAATCGTTAAGTGCCTATGCCCGCCAATTTTTGGATATGATGGAAAAACCTGATGTGGACCACATTTCAGGTCTCAGTCCTGCAATCTCTATCGAGCAGAAAACCACGAGTAAAAATCCCCGCTCAACAGTTGGCACTGTAACCGAAATTTATGATTATATGCGTTTGCTGTTTGCTAGGGCAGGGACGCCTTATAGTCCAGCAACGGGTCTTCCGATCGAAGCGCAACAGGTGCAAGATATGGTGGATCGCGTCATGGCAATGCCCGAGGGTACGCGCGCATATCTTTTGGCCCCAATCGTGCGTGATCGCAAAGGAGAGTATCGCAAAGAATTTTTGGAATTGCGCAAACAGGGCTTCCAGCGCGTCAAGGTTGATGATCAATTTTATGACCTAGAAGACCCTCCTATTTTGGATAAGAATTTCCGCCACTTTATTGATGTAGTCGTGGACCGGATTGTGGTTCGGGAAGGCATTGAAGCGCGCCTTGCCGACAGCTTTCGGACTGCCCTTGATCTAGCCGATGGAATTGCGGTTTTGGAAACTGCTCCAACAGATGAAGAAGCAGAGCGTCACACATTCAGTGAAAACTTTGCCTGTCCGGAAAGTGGTTTTACGATTTCAGAAATAGAGCCGCGGCTCTTTTCGTTTAATGCACCGTTTGGGGCTTGCCCAGACTGTGACGGACTTGGTGTAGAATTGTTTTTTGATGAACGGTTGGTGGTGCCGGATCAAACATTGAAAATTCGAGACGGTGCTCTTGCACCCTGGCGCAAGGGCAAAAGTCCCTATTTTTTGCAAACCATCGAGGCTCTCGCAAATCATTATGGATTTGCAGCGGATGCAAGATGGAAAGATTTGACCCAAAAGGTGCAACAGGTCTTCCTTTATGGATCCGGCGATGAAGAAATTAATTTTCGCTATGACGAAGGTGGGCGGGTTTATCAAGTTAAGCGCGTGTTTGAGGGAATTATCCCAAACATGGAACGCAGGTACCGCGAAACAGATAGTAATTGGGTGCGTGAAGAGTTTGAAAATTATCAAAACAATCGCCCATGTGGAAGCTGCGGGGGGTACCGGTTGCGTCCCGAAGCATTGGCCGTCAAATTGGCAAAATTGCATGTCGGTCAAGTTGTGAACATGTCGATTAAAGAAGCTTTTGAATGGTGCGCCGAATTACCAAACCACTTAAGCGCGCAGAAAAATGAAATTGCGGCGACTATTTTAAAGGAAATTCGCGAACGCTTGGGATTTTTGAATAATGTTGGTCTTGAGTATTTAACCCTTAGCCGCAATGCAGGCACTTTATCGGGAGGGGAAAGCCAACGTATTCGGCTTGCCAGTCAAATAGGAAGTGGCCTTACAGGCGTGCTTTATGTTTTGGACGAACCGTCTATAGGGTTGCATCAGCGTGATAATGGAAGGTTGCTCACCACGCTTAAAAACCTTCGGGATCAGGGCAATACCGTTATCGTTGTAGAGCATGACGAAGAAGCGATTCGAGATGCGGATTATGTCTTTGACATAGGGCCAGGCGCTGGTGTCCATGGCGGTGAAGTGGTTAGCCATGGCCCGCCGGATCACATTTCAGCCGATCAAAACTCAATTACGGGTCAATACCTAAGCGGTCAAAGAACCATAGCTGTTCCCGGTGAACGCAGAGAGGGCAATGGAAAGTCGATAAAAGTGGTCAATGCCACAGGCAACAATCTGCAATCGCTTACGGTTGATTTTCCTTTGGGCAAATTTGTCTGTGTTACAGGCGTTTCAGGCGGGGGAAAATCCACCCTCACCATTGAAACACTTTTTAAAACCGCCTCAATGCGTTTAAACGGAGCAAAGCAAACTCCCGCGCCCTGTGAGACCATTAAAGGGTTAGAATATCTCGATAAGGTCATTGATATTGATCAACGTCCCATCGGGCGGACACCTCGGTCAAATCCTGCTACCTACACAGGGGCTTTTACGCCCATACGTGAATGGTTTTCAGGGATGCCCGAGGCCAAAGCCCGGGGCTATAAACCTGGACGGTTTAGTTTTAATGTAAAAGGTGGCCGCTGCGAGGCCTGTCAGGGTGATGGCGTTATCAAAATCGAAATGCATTTTTTACCCGATGTCTATGTGACTTGTGAAACCTGTCACGGTGCGCGTTATAATCGAGAGACACTTGAAATTAAATTCAAAGGCAAAAGCATCGCAGACGTGCTAGATATGACTGTGGAAGAAGCACAGAGTTTTTTCCAGGCTGTGCCATCCATTCGTGAAAAAATGGATGCTCTTTTGCGGGTCGGTCTGGGCTACATAAAAGTGGGCCAACAAGCCACCACCTTGTCGGGAGGCGAGGCCCAGCGCGTAAAGTTATCAAAAGAGCTTTCAAAAAGAGCAACCGGACGGACGCTATATATTCTTGATGAACCAACGACAGGTTTACATTTTGAAGATGTCCGTAAACTTCTGGAGGTGCTGCATGAATTGGTTGATGCAGGCAATTCAGTGATTGTGATTGAACACAATTTGGACGTGGTGAAAACCGCCGACTGGATAATCGATATTGGCCCCGAGGGTGGGGATGGCGGTGGCCAATTGGTCGGAGTAGGGACCCCAGAAACGCTTTCAGAAAATGAGCAAAGCTATACCGGCTATTATCTTAAAGATATTCTAAGCCCCAAAAAAGTAGCTGCGGAATAGTTCTGGTTGCAGACGCGCAACCAGAACTATTGTACTTTA
>CABZJG010000161.1 GCA_902525995.1 Paracoccaceae bacterium
GGCGCTGAGGCTTCAGAGCAGTGGGCAGAAGGCCTTGTCGATAATTTGGCGCGCCGGCCGCAAGGCAATGATCGCGCGCAAGTTAAGGCTATTTATGAGGGCCAGTGTGATGTTGCGATCATCAATAATTACTATTTTGGCAAGCTGAAATATTCCGACGATGAAAACCAGCGCCAATGGGCTCAATCGCTTAATCTTGTATTTCCAAACCAGGGTGCGGATGAGCGCGGCGCGCATGTCAATATCTCTGGTGGTGGGATTGCAAAGCACTCTAAAAACAAAGCGGCGGCGCAGGCGCTGTTAGAATTTCTCACCGAACCGGTTGCACAGCAGCTTTACGGCGCCATCAACTTTGAGTATCCGGTAAATCCAAATGTACCTGCCTCTGAAGAGCTACAAAGCTGGGGGACATTCAAAGAGGATAAATTGCCTATTTTGAAAATCGCCGAACTGTCGCGGGAAGCGCAGAAAATTATTGATCGCGTCGGTTGGTAGGCAGTGCTCGCGCATCGCCAATCTTTCGATATATGGAGCGCAAGCGTTTTAACGCTTGCTGTGGTGATTTTTTGCCCAATCCTCTCGCTGATTTATCTTAGTTTTGGTGATAGCGAGGGATTGTGGGCCCATTTGCTGGACTCGGTCTTGGCGCGCTATGTGACCACAACAGTGGCGCTTATGCTCGGGGTGTCCTGTTTGACATTGCTGTTCGGAGTGACAACAGCATGGATCGTAGCGGCCTATCAATTTAGGTTTTCCAAATTTTTGGATATGGTGATTTTGCTGCCGATCGCCTGTCCGGCGTATTTGGTGGCCTATGCCTATACTGACTTTTTTGAATATGCCGGACCGGTACAGGGTGCGCTGCGCGATATGATGGGATGGAAAACCGCGCGCGATTATTATTTTCCTGAAATCCGATCGCTGGGCGGGGCGATCTTTGTTCTGTCGTCTGTGCTCTATCCCTATGTGTATCTTTTATCGCGCACAGCCTTTCGCCATATCCCGTCGAGTTTTTACGAAGTTGCGGCGATTTCAAACCGTAATGTCTTTTGGAAAATTTGCCTGCCTCTGGCGCGCCCGGCCATTGTTGCTGGCCTTGCTCTGGTGTGTATGGAAGTGGTCTCGGATTTTGGGACAGTTGAATTCTTTTCCCTAGAAACGCTGACTTTGGGTATATTTAATGTCTGGATCGGCATGAATAACATTACCGCAGCGGCGCAAATTTCAACATTTACTTTTATCTTTATCATATTGCTTTTATTAACAGAAATGTATTCCAGATCACGAAAGCGATTTAATGATACAAGCAGAAAACAAACCGTTGCCAAACCCAAAGTCGTAACTGGGTTCAAAGCGGTATTACTCTATATTGTCTGTCTGACCCCAGTGATTTTCGGGTTTGTCACACCTGTTGCCATCTTGCTTTGGAACGTTGTTAAATCAGCGGATATTGAGGCCTTCAAGGCCGTGGTTGATGTGCTGCAAAATAGCCTTTTCATTGCCGCTTTGGGAGCGGGGCTAATAATGGGCAGCGCCATTCTTGTGGCCAGCGCTGCAAAATTCAATGGCGGCAGGATCATTCAGGTTGTCGGTAACCTCTCTGCAACAGGATATGCCTTTCCCGGCACGATGCTGGCAATTGGGGTTCTTGTATTTTTGGGGTTTGTTGATCGGGGATTAAACGCTGTGAATTGGGGGGGTGGCAATCTGCATCTTAGCGGGACTATTTTGGCGTTGCTTTTTGCCTATCTGGTGCGTTTTCAAGCGGTCGGTTACGGTTCGGTGACGTCGGGGCTGACCAAAATCCCGCCCAATTTGATAGCATGCAGCCGGTCGCTCGGAATGACATCACACTCTACGATGCGCCGGATCACCATTCCATTGATCCGAAATTCAATCATTGCGGGGGGTGTTTTGGCTTTTGTGGACATTATGAAAGAACTGCCGATGACATTGCTGCTGCGGCCGTTCGATTTTGAAACGCTTGCGACCTATTCTTATCAGTTTGCGCATGACGAATTGATGGATCAGGCCTCGCTGCCAGCGCTTGTGATCGTTGTGGTAGGGCTGATCCCGGTGGTGTTTGTGAACAGGTTGCTGCGCGCCTACGACTAAAACTTGGTTTCTCGCTTGGCTTTGTCGATGACTTTCGCCGCCTCCCATAACGCATCCATTTCTTCTAATGTAGATTGCTCAGGCGTTTTGCCGCGCTCGGCCAAAGACTGCTCGATATGTTTAAACCGTCGGGTAAATTTTGCGTTGGCGGATCGAAGCGCCTCTTCGGCGTCGATCTTTAAATGTCGGCCAAAGTTAACCATGACAAACAAAAGATCGCCAAACTCTTCTTCAATCTCAGCCTGTGACAAGTTGCTTTTCGCATCATTTAATTCATGCGCTTCTTCCAGCATCTTCTCCAGCACCTGATCAATTTCGGGCCAATCAAAGCCAACCCGCGCAGCGCGCTTTTGCAGCTTGAGTGCCCGCATCAACGCCGGAAGCGCCAGCGCCACATCATCAAGCGTGCCCTGTTTAGCTTTTTCTGCACGCTCGGCAGCTTTGATGGCTTCCCAATCGGCAGTTTGCTGGTCGGCAGATTTCTCGCGGCTTTCATCGCCGAAAACATGTGGATGCCGCGCGACCATTTTATCGCTGATTGCATTGGCCGCATCGTCAAAATCAAACAGCTTTTCTTCGCTGGCCATTTGCGTGTGATAAACGGTTTGTAACAGCAAATCGCCCAATTCAGCCTTAAGGTCTTGCCAGTCTTGCCGCTCAATGGCATCGGCCACCTCATAGGCCTCTTCAATGGTATAGGGCGCGATTGATGCAAAATCCTGTTCAATATCCCAGGGGCATCCGGTGTCTGGGTCGCGCAGAGCGCGCATGACCTCGATCAAACGGGGCATGCCGCCTTTGGGGTCGTTGACCAGTTTTTCATCATAGGGCATTGCATGACTCGCATAGTTGAGGTCAGATGCAGATTAGCAATCCAAAAAGGAGAGTCCAGAACATGCCCGTTATTAATAGCATTGCCGGATTTGCAGATGAAATGCGCGGCTGGCGCCGCCATCTGCATCAGCATCCCGAGTTAGGATTAGACTGTCATAAAACCGCAGAGTATGTGGTAGATCGTCTACGAGAATTTGGCATCACCGAAATACACACCGGCATTGCCCAATCCGGTGTTGTGGCCATCATAGAGGGCAAAGGCGCGGGGCCGACCATTGGACTTCGGGCGGATATGGATGCGCTGCCCATGACCGAAACCAGCGGTGTAGACTGGGCGTCAAAAACCCCCGGCCATATGCATGCCTGCGGCCATGATGGGCATACCACAATGTTGCTTGGGGCCGCAAAATATCTTGCTCAAACGCAAAATTTTTCAGGTCGTGTGGCGTTGGTTTTTCAACCGGCCGAAGAAGGCGGCGGCGGCGGAGAGATTATGGTTAACGAAGGGATCATGGACCGGTTTGATATCTCACAGGTCTACGGCATTCATAACACGCCAACAGCTGAATTGGGCGAGTTTTACACCACGCCCGGGGCGCTTATGGCCGGCGCGGATGTCTTTCATGTCAATATCAAAGGGCAGGGCGGCCATGCGGCCTATCCGCATGAAACACGCGATCCGGTGATTGCGGCTGTGGCGATTGCGCAAGCCTTTCAAACCATTGTCACACGCAGCTCGGACCCGATGAATCAATTGGTCATATCCGTGACCCAAATCCACGCAGGCACGATCGACAATATTATTCCCGACACGGCTTATGTGAACGGAACAGTGCGAATTTTCGACAAATCTGTTCAAGCGATGGTGCGGCAACGCATGCAAGAAATTGTCGAAGGTCAGGCTGCAACCTATGGAGTGGAGGCAGATTTCGAGTATGAAGTTGGTTATCCCCCGACCATCAATCATCCTGAGCAAGCTGCGTTTGCGGTTGATATTGCCAAAGAGATATCCGGCGAGGATATGGTGGATCCGGACAGAGGTCAGGAAATGGGCGCTGAGGATTTTTCCTATATGCTTGAGGCCCGCCCCGGCGCCTATCTGTTCTTAGGGATTGGGGAGGCCGCAGGATTGCACAACCCCAATTATGATTTTAACGATGATGCAGCCCCTTATGGGGCATCGTTTTTTGCGCGTCTGGTTGAAAAAGCCCAACCTGTAAGCTAGGTCCTGTGGTGGATATTGAGAAAGACATAAAGTGCCCTTAGAAGACGCAAAAAAACAAATCGAC
>CABZJG010000162.1 GCA_902525995.1 Paracoccaceae bacterium
CACGCGCAACCTAGGGGCTTGACCCGCCCCGCACCGACTGCCACGGTTTGCGTGATTTTGCAGCAAAAGGATAGCCGCCATGAGCGATGCGTTTTTTCAACCTGTCTCTGGCATGGACATGCCGCGCTTTGCCGGCGTTCCCACTTTTATGCGCCTGCCCTTGGTTGAACCTGATCACGCGCGCTTTAAAGAGGTCGAGATAGGATTGGTCGGCGTGCCGTGGGACAGCGGCACCACCAACCGCCCCGGCCCCCGTCACGGCCCGCGACAATTGCGCGATGCCTCTACCATGATCCGCGCCCAGCATTCGGTCAGCGGTGTGCGCCCGTTTGAAGCCGCTGCCTGCGCGGATGTAGGCGATGTGTGCTGTAATCCAGCCGACATCGGCGATACTTTGCAGCGGGTCACCCAATTTTATGACACGCTTCTGGACCATTCGATTGTGCCCCTCACCGCTGGCGGCGATCACCTAACCTCTTTGCCCGTGCTGCGCGCACTGGCCAAAAAGGCACCGCTTGGGATGATCCATTTTGACAGCCACACAGATCTGTTTCACAGCTATTTTAATGGCCAGATGTATACCCATGGCACACCGTTTCGGCGGGCTGTGGAAGAGGGCCTTTTGGACCCAAAGCGGGTCATACAAATCGGTATTCGCGGCACGCAGTATGACCAAGAAGATCTGGATTTTGCCAAAGCCGAGGGCATTCGGGTGGTGAAAATTGAAGAATTTTTTGACCGTGGCGTAGAAGATGTCATGGACGAGGCGCGTGCAATTGTTGGCGATGAGGATACCTATGTGTCCTATGATATTGATTTTGTTGATCCCACCTTTGCCCCAGGCACCGGCACCCCAGAGGTTGGCGGCCCAAACAGTTTTCAGGCGCTGCAGGTGGTGCGCGGCCTGAGCGGGGTACATATTGTTGGTGCAGATATGGTTGAAGTATCGCCGCCCTTTGATGCCGCGGGCGGCACCGCTTATCTTGGGGTGTCGATCATGTTCGAGCTTTTGTGCCAAATGATTAGCAGCCATAGCCCAAAAATTTGAACCTTTGCGATACTGCCGCGATACCGACGTGATACAGACAGGGGTTTTGCAGCTTTGGCAGAGGTTAAAACCCTATCAAATTGACTAGTTCTTTTGGGGTTACTTTATCGTTGAAAATACAAAACCACCCCTAGGGCAAACCCGCTTAAGCAAAAAAGATAGCCCATAGGTATCAGGTAGAACGGCTCTATAAGCGTGCCATCTTCTGCCACATAGCCCCCAATCCAGCGAAACAAGATTTGCAACCCTATGCCACAGGCAAATAGCCCGGCCGCAAGATATACTCCAAATTCTTTCATTTAAGGTTCCACTTCAATTTGATTAATTAAAAATTTCTCAGCAGCATATTCTAAAGCGCAAAATGTGATTAAAAAATTACCCCTTATACTTTGGATCGAAATTGCTCCGATATCACCTTACAGGTTTAAGAAGCCTGCACCGGGATAGGCGCAAAGACAATGGCTATGTGCACTATTTCATCCAGCTTTTGACCTGTTTGATTTTGCCAGCATCCGCAGCGCCAGACACTTTGCCCAGTATCTTGCCGTCTTCTTGGAGCACAATTACCTGCATCTGTTTTGTACCAGATATCCCAAAGGGCTTATTCAAGACAGAGGCTTTTTGATAAATAGTATAGGTACGCTCTTGCCAGTCCTGGGTTGCAAACGCCTTTTTAAGACCGCCATCAATCATGCCTTTGACAAAGCGCGCACCGCGCCCCATCAGCAAAACTTGAATAAAATCATCCGAAGGCGCAAAGCCCATTTGCGCAACCCAATCTTCCACCGCGCTTTGCTGGCCGCGCTTATAAGCCAGCAAAATGACGGTTTTTTTGCCCGGAAGCCCTTTGGGCCATTCGACTTCTTGCCCGCTTAAATTGGTAAAGAGCATCGCTTTGGGCAGGCTTTCAGCCTGCGCGGTGGCACCGATCACGGTTGCCAGAACAACGCTGATTGCCATAAGCCATTTTTGCATCTCGAAATACTCCCATTCAAAGATAAGGTGCGCATTTTAAATGATAACTTTTCAAAGTCGACTTTCAAGCCATAGCGCAAAGACAGCCCTTAGTAATAGGCCCGTCAACAGAATGCCCCCTGAGCATCAAGGGCCAATCACCTGTGAAGTGAGGATGCTCTTTTGCTGATTATGTGCGCCGATCAAAGCGCCGCAACCGATGCGCGCTCAAGGTCCCACAGGTCGCAAACAAAGCAACCCCGATCAGCATGGCCAAGGGTGTTCCATCAAAGAACTGTCCTGCAATACCGGCTAGGATTACCGAAGCAAGCGTTGCCACTGCGCTGACCACACTGGCAGCAGTGCCTGCGATATGGCCCAAGGGTTCCATTGCCAGTGCAGTTAAATTGCCCATGGTCATTCCAGCTTGAAAGAAAATACCAAACACCCAAAACACAAATAGTCCAAACCCGAGACTTCCAGAAATCATACCGGCATTGAACAGTAAAAGCATTAAAAAGCTCCATAACACTTGGATTTGGAAAGCGGCGCTGACCAATCGGCGCATGCCCAATTGCATGACCAACATTGCATTCACAAAACTGGCAGAGGCCGTCAAAACGGAAATTAACGCGAACCAAACCGGAAAGCTTACCGCGCGGTCAAAAAACTGATCGAAAACAGGCTGGATTAGCAACAATCCTGTAAACAGCATCGCATAGGAAAACACCAATGTTAGAATTGCGGTGCGCACAATCCCTAAAGATAGAATTTCGATCACCGCCGTTTTGAAACTCTTGATCCGAAACGGGAGTCGGTTTTGGGCTGTGATCGGCTCTTGAATTCGCAGCCCCATCCAGGAGGTGCTCACAACCACAAATACTATGAAGACAGCAAAAATTGCCTACCATTCAAAAATCAGCATGACACCGGCCCCCAACAGCGGAGCCATGGCGGGAACCAGTGCAAAAACGATCATGATGAAAGAAGAAATACGGGCCATTTCACGGCCTGAATACAAATCGCGCACCAAAGCATGCGAAACAACCCGTGGCCCCGCCGCCCCAATACCTTGTAACAAACGGGAGACAATCATGGTTTTCAAGCTGGTTGCCACCATACAAACCGCTGCAGATAAAACGTAAAGCCCCGCCCCAAAGTAAATTACGGTCTTTCGCCCAAAACTATCTGACAATGGCCCCATAACAAAGGTCCCTAGCGCCATCCCAACCACGAAAGACGATAAAATTAGCTGTGCTTGATTTGGGCTTTCAGGGGACAATTGCGCGGCAATTTGAGGTAATGCTGGCAACATGCCGTCGATTGAAAGTGCAACCGTAGCCACCAACATAGCCATAAGCGCAATAAACTCAGGAGTAGAAATGCGCACCAAAAACCCTATCCATCGCGATTTGCGGAGTATGAACACTGCCTAATAGGCGCATAAACAATTTCTGAAAAGACCATCACAATGTTTTATTTCCACATATCGTGGCGAACGCAATACCCAAAATAAAGTAACACTCACCGGTTTTAAATCAGTCAGAGCCAATGCTTGGATTGGTCTAGTAATGATGCCTTGAAGCAGGCGGACAAATTTGCGTTGGACATTTTGCAAAATCCACTTCAACTCAGGCAATCAATTTAGGTCAATTTGATAATTTTTTTGAGCAAACTTAACCGGTTCGGTGGCCTCTGTGAAACCCGATGATGCCTTTTCAACTGGGCCGATGGGTTTAACAACGAAATAACTTAAATTAAGAGGTAAAAAATAAACTTTTTCTCTATGTAACAGCGCATTACTACCTTGATCGACCCCGTCTTGTTAACCTATCGGGTAGGGAGAAAAGCAATGAAACTCGTACATTCCATGATTAGAGTACTGAATGAAGATATTTCGGTTGAATTTTACCGAAAGTCTTTTGGTTTAGAGATTGTAGACAGATTGGATTTTGAGAGTTTTACGTTGGTCTATATGGCCCTTCCAAGCTCTGATTTTGAGTTGGAAATCACTATAAACAAGGACCGCACGTCACCATACGACTTGGGTGATGGCTATGGCCATATCGCAGTGGTCGTGGACAATCTGGAATCTGCACGGGAAAAGGTAGAGGAAAGTGGAGCCAAACCACGCGATATTGTTGATTTTCGTCCAGATGGCAACAGAGTAGCTCGGTTCTTTTTTGTTGCTGATCCTGATGGTTATCAAATTGAGGTTATCGAAAAGTG
>CABZJG010000163.1 GCA_902525995.1 Paracoccaceae bacterium
TCTGGGTATACATTTTGAATAGAAGAACGGTCATAAGTTATGGTGTCGGAAACAAAAACAAAGATAATGAAAATTGCGCCCGCCCAAAGCCCCAAGGCTGTTCCTACGACCCAGTTCAGAGTTTTGAATATTTTCCTAAAAGACATATAAATATCTTGAGTTAGTGGTCTATAAAATTGAATTCTAAGTGCTAAAAAATTTGAGCATGCTAAAGCAAAATTTAGGGTGTTTTCAGAAGATATATGGCTAGGCGGTTTTAATCAATTAGGGGTTGCAACATGTTTTGTTAACAGTTGTTACATTTGAGAGGGTCATGAAAGCAAATTTGTTTCAGATATGGTTTTTATGCAGTGCGAAACCCTGCGCCCCACTGGCGTTTAAGGGTTTTAAAATTTATCCGCAGATGTGGCCCGGCTATTCCACCGCGCCGCCAGCGGCTTTCCAGTCGCCAAAACCGCCAATGTTATACACATTTTCATAGCCCATATCTTTCAAGGTTTTGCCGGCAAGGGCGGCTTGTCCGCCCACGGCGCACATGACGTAGATTTTGGCGTCTTTTTGCAGCGCTGGAGTGTGATGCGGTGTGCTGTCATCGGCGGCAAATTCCAAAAAGCCGCGATTGATTTTATGCGCCCCTTTGACAGTACCGGTTTTGGCAATGTCTGTCCCATCGCGTACATCTACAAAGACAGCGCCATCCTGCCCATAGGCCTCAAGCGCTTGTTTCGTTGTAATACGCTCTACCACTGCATTGGCTTCCGCTAAATAATCGCTTGCGCGTTTCATTGAAAATCTCCTTATTCTGTTAGGGCAACATTATCACAGGGAACGGTTTTGGAAAACCTTGATCTTGCGCTGGCGACACGCTGTTTGGGCGAAAAACCAAAACCGCAAAAGGGGCAGGGCACACGCCGCTTATGATGGCGCTGTTACCACACTTGGCCGCGTGCAATGACCGGCTGGGTTTTGACCGGCTTCTGCTGCCGGGTAAACACCACATGATCGACCATATTGCTGACCACACAGGCATGGTTCGGGATAATATGCACCTGCTGGCCGACCTTTAAACCTGTTGGCTGGTCGCTGGTGATGCATCCGTGCTCTTCGGATAGTTTTTCGATGCTTAAATAGGGATAGCCCACCACAAGGCCGTGGCCCGATAGACCGGATAAATCAGAGGTTAGGCTTTTTGAGCCAGCATCAATAACGGCGCGATTGGGCGTTGGGGTGGACACAACAGTGGCCAAAATGGTCAGGGCGCAATCCTTGATCTCGCAGGTGCCCTGCATGATCAGCGAGCGGTCGTTATAAATATAGGTTCCAATGCGGTATTCTGTGCCCACCGGAATTTGATCCGCCCGCCACATATCCGGCGATCCGCCGATCGACACAACATCCACCGCCAATCCGCTGGCTTCGATCAGGGATTTGGCGGTTTCAAGAAAGCTGTTGATCTGATCAGCTTGGCCAACGGGAGGATAGGTCATCAACCCGCCAAACCGTATCCCGGGCAGGCGGTCGATGGCCTGCACTAATTCGAGCGCCTCCTCAGGGCTGACAACCCCGCAGCGCAAGGCGCCGGTATCACATTCCACCAGCACGGTCAGCGGCGTTTGTGCATCGTGAAAGGTTTCCGATAGCCCTTTAATGCAGGTGATGTTATCGGCCACCACCGACAGCCGGACCTTTTCAGAGAGCTGGCGCAGGCGGTGCAGTTTGCGTTGTCCCAGAACATTATAGGTCAGCAAGATATCATCAATGCCGCCCTCGGATATCATCGCTTCGGCTTCTGATATCTTTTGGCAGGTGATGCCGCTTGCGCCAGCGGCCAGTTGTTTTTTTGCCAAATCGGGGATTTTATGTGTTTTCACGTGCGGGCGCAGATGCAAACCCAGTTTGTCGCAATAGGCTTGGTATTTGGCTATATTGGCCTCGGCAATATCAAGGTCGATCACCACTGATGGTGTTTCTATGTCCAACTGTTCCATCCCATACCCCCGTGACAAATGCTGGCAATGTTCTTTGTCATTTTACACTCATGTACCTTGCTGAGCGAACCCTAGAAAAACGCCTGTAGTCCGGTTTGTGCCCGCCCGAGGATGAGCGCGTGCACATCATGGGTGCCTTCATAGGTGTTTACGGTTTCTAGGTTCATCATATGACGTATCACCTGAAACTCTTCGCTGATGCCGTTGCCGCCGTGCATATCGCGGGCCATCCGCGCGATATCCAAAGCCTTGTCGCAATTGTTACGTTTGATCAGGGAAATCATCTCTGGCGCGGCTGAGGCGTCGTCCATGAGCCGTCCCACCCGCAACGCTGATTGCAGGCCAAGGGTAATTTCGGTTTGCATATCGGCCAGCTTTTTCTGAAACAGCTGGGTTTGCGCCAGTGGCTTGCCAAACTGTTTGCGGTCTAGCCCGTATTGCCGCGCGCCCATCCAGCAAAACTCGGCCGCGCCCATCACCCCCCAGGCAATGCCATAGCGGGCACGGTTTAGACAGCCGAACGGGCCCTTTAGGCCTTCGACATTGGGCAGCAACGCGTCTTCGCCTACCTCGACATTGTCCAAAACAATCTCGCCCGTGGTCGAGGCGCGCAGTGACAGCTTGCCTTTGATTTTTGGCGCGCTGAGGCCCTTGGTACCTTTTTCAAGCACAAATCCGCGGATTTTGCCATCATGGGCATCAGATTTGGCCCAGACCACAAATACATCTGCAAACGGTGAATTGGAAATCCACATCTTTGAGCCGTTTAGAACATAGCCGCCCTGCACTTTTTCGGCGCGGGTTTTCATGCCGGCAGGGTCTGATCCCGCGTCGGGTTCGGTCAGGCCAAAGCAGCCAATCCATTCACCGGATGAAAGTTTGGGCAGATATTTTTGCCGCTGCTCTTCGGTGCCATAGGCATAAATTGGATACATAACCAAAGAGGACTGCACCGACATCATGGACCGGTAGCCCGAATCCACCCGCTCGATTTCACGTGCAACCAGACCGTAAGCAACATAGCCGGCACCGATGCCGCCGTATTCTTCCGGGATGGTCGAGCCCAACAAACCCATTTCGCCCATTTCGGCAAAGATACCGGGCTCTGCCTTTTCTTCGCGGTAAACTTCGATCACCCGCGGTTGAAGTTTTTCCTGAGCATAGGCGCGCGCGCTGTCACGGATCATTCTTTCATCGTCTTCAAGCTGTGCATCGAGCAGCAGCGGATCTTCCCAATTAAAGGGTGACAGATTTGGCGCGTCTTTGGCTTTCAACATTTTTCGAGGTCCTTCTGGGATATGATTGGTCTGATTTTCCTTGCAAGTAGCGCATTATTTATGGTTAATTTTTGGTTATGAGGAATTTTTGCGGTACAAAACTAAAAATTGCAGTTTTCTCCTTTTGGCTCTAACGCCTCTAGAGGCTGGCTTACAAAAGGGTATATCGGTTGCCGCCTGAAATTCAAGCACATCTAGATTTTGGGCTTATTGAGCCTCTGCCCAGCCAATGATTTTTTGATAGCGGGTCAAATGCCGTTTCATGGCTTCCCGCGCTGCAGGTGCATCTTTGTTCTTTATTTTTTGCAAAATGCGTTCGTGATCAAGAATAGACAGTTCTGCATATTGTTCGATTTGTACAAGGCTCTCGACAGATTCTGTCAGCGGTGACCGCATTGATCCCCAAAGCTGTTTGACCAAAATGGCACTTGTATTGTTCTGTGCAGCCCGAGCGACTGAAAAATGAAAGCGGCCATCAGGATCATTGTTTAGATCGTCATGGCGAAATCTGCCGCTTCGAAAGTCTTGCCAGCCCCACTCAATGGCGGCCTGGATATCATTAATTTGCTCGGGGCTCGCGCGTTCCGCCGCCCGACCAGCGAGTTCAATTTCAAGCATCATACGAACTTCAAGAATTTCTTGCGGTGTGCCGCTAATTTCGAGCACTTGGTTTAGAAACGCCGCGCTTTGCGGTTGTTCAACAATGTAAATTCCCGACCCACTTCGAATTTTCAAAATCCCGCGCAGCTCAAGCGCTAACAGGGCTTCTCGAACTGTGGTTCTTGATACCGACAGCATATCTGCAAGTTTGCGCTCGGTTGGAAGCCGCTCTGCGCCGGAAAACTCGCCAGCTGAAATGCGGGTTGCAAGATCGGCAGCCACTTTTTGGTAGAGGCGATCGTTTTGGCTCGATTTCATGGCGTCCTAACTATCTTTCAAACTTAAGCAAGTG
>CABZJG010000164.1 GCA_902525995.1 Paracoccaceae bacterium
GCGCGAAAAGAGCAGATTGCGACATTGCGCTTAAATGGCGCGGCATTTAAGGTGGATTTATGAGAGCGCTCGGCTCTTTTGGAAATGCATGTGGAGCATTGGAAACATGGGTGCAACGCGCGAAAAAATTGCTTTTACCGCCAGTGGGGCGGATACCGCGCAGCGCGGGGTTGCCGCGCTGAAAGCCCGCTATGGGGATTGCCCTATGGATCAGGCCGATGTGATTGTGGCCTTGGGCGGTGACGGGTTTATGCTGCAAACTCTGCATGCCAGCCAAGATCACGCCGCGCCGGTCTATGGGATGAACCGTGGCACGGTTGGGTTTTTGATGAATGCCTACCAAGAAGATGATCTGGTTGCGCGTTTGCAAAAGGCCGAGGAAGCGGTGATTAACCCCCTGCGAATGCGCGCGCTTTGTGTGGATGGCAGTGAACATACTGGGCTGGCGATCAACGAAGTGTCGCTGTTGCGCGCGGGACCACAAGCTGCCAAATTGCGAATTTCCGTCGATGGGCGGGTGCGGATGGACGAGCTGGTCTGTGATGGGGCTTTGCTGGCAACTCCGGCCGGATCGACGGCCTATAATTATTCATCACACGGCCCGATTTTACCGATTGATGCCGAGGTTTTGGCGCTCACGGCTCTTAATGCCTATCGGCCAAGGCGCTGGCGCGGTGCCTTGTTGCCCAAACAGGCCATGGTGAGTTTTGAGGTGCTTGAGCCGGAAAAACGGCCGGTGATGGCCGATGCCGACAGCCGGTCGTTCGATCGTGTAACCCGTGTTGATATCAGCTCTGAAAGCCAGATTGCCCATCGTTTATTGTTTGATCCCGGACATGGGTTGGAAGAGCGTCTGATCCGTGAACAGTTTGTTTAGAACCCCAAGCAATCAGGCCTAATCCATCCGCGCCCAAAGCTCGCCTGCCAGTGTGCCCAGACGGGCTTCGACCGCGATCATGGCTTCGACAATTTTATCCTCACGCCATCTTTGCCCGATAATCTGCACGTTGATCGGCCTTGGCCCCTGCTCTGATTGGGCCAGTCGCGTGGGCAGGCAGCCCGCCGGTAGGCCGACATAGTTCATCGAATAGGACCACAGCGCCGAACCGAGCGCTTCGCGCACCCCATCTGCGCCTTCTGTATCACGCCCGGGGGTGAAAAACGGCTGCGGCAGAAACGGGCAGAGCACCAGAGGATATTCTTGCAAAAACAGCGCCCATTCACGGGCATAATGGCTGCGCTGCGCCATCATTTTCAACAGCTCCACGCCCTCATAGGGGGCAAATTGTTCGTGATACTCGGCGAAAATCTGCTGCAACGTGTCCGAGCCATATGTTTCGATATCCGGACCCATCAGGGCTTTAACCTCGCCCAGAAGGGCGCGGTAACCCGCCATCGCGGTTTCTTGTAACAGCGGCGCCGCCGTTTGCTCGACCTCATAGTCGGCATCGCTGAGCGCATCTGCGGCGGCTTCAAGCGCGGCAAGAACGTCCGGGTGGGTCTTAAAGCCTGGGGTATCTTTGCACAGCGCGACCCGCTTGGGCGGGGTGGCCGCGCCGTGGTAGCTGAGCGGTACGTGGAACGGATCACGCACATCCGGGGCAATCAAGGCAGGCATCGCCAAATCCAAATCTTGCGCGCTGCGGGCCAAAAGCCCCTGCACGGACATGGACTGCGCCAAAAGCCCGCGCTCGGCGGTCTGGCTTGGGTTCCAGGCGGGCACCCGGCCAAGGCCCGGCTTGAGCGTTACCGCACCGTTGGCCGCAGCGGGAAAGCGCAGCGAGCCGCCGATATCATTGCCATGGCCCAAAGCGCCAATACCGGCCATCACCGCAGCGCCCGCGCCGCCTGAAGAGCCTCCGGGTGAGATATGGTCGCCCCAGGGGTTTCGGGTGCGCCCGTGCAGCTCATTATCGGTCTCGGCGCGAAAGGAAAACTCGGGCGTGTTGGTGCGTCCGATCACCACCGCGCCTGCATTTTGCAGGTTTCGCACCACGGGGGCGTCACTGGCGGCCACAAGGTTTGCCAGCGCCGTGATGCCGTTTGTCGTGGCCCATCCGGTCTGATCGACATTGACCTTGATGGTGACAGGTACCCCATGCAACGGCCCCAACGCGGCACCGCTTGCGCGGGCGCGGTCTAAAGCGGCTGCGCGCTGCCGGGCCTCATCGGATAAATCCATCACCACCGCGTTCAAGGCCGGATTGACCTGATCCATTCTGTCAATCGCCGCCTCGACGATGTCTGTCACTGACCGCTCGCCCGACCGTGTTGCCGCAACAATGTCGGCAACGCCTAATTTCCATAAATCACTTTTTGTCATACCACTAACCCCACGGCCTAAACGCTACACCGACGGGAAAATATGGCAAGAAAAATCGCCCCCAGCCCTTAAAGCTGCGATCGAGGTGGTTCCTACAAACAGGTCGCAGGGCTGATTATTGCGCGTATCCTAGGCTTTGCAGCGCCTCTTTGATTTCGTCCAAAATATCCGGATCATCAATAGTGGCCGGCATTTTAAAGGCTTCGCCATCTGCAATTTTCACCATTGTGGCGCGCAGAATTTTACCAGAGCGGGTTTTCGGCAAGCGTTTGATCACCACCGCCAGTTTAAAGGCGGCCACAGGGCCGATCACATCGCGCATCATTTGCACACATTCGGCGACAATTTCGCTATGGGGGCGATTGACGCCATTGCTGAGACATAAAAACCCTAGCGGCAATTGACCTTTGAGCTGATCACTGACCCCGATCACGGCGCATTCTACCACATCGGGGTGATTGGCCAGCACTTCTTCCATGGCACCGGTTGACAGGCGGTGACCGGCCACATTGATCACATCATCGGTTCGCGCCATGATGTAAAGATAGCCGTCCTCGTCAACAATGCCTGCATCCCCGGTTTCGTAATAGCCCGGAAAGGTGGTTAGATACGACGCGCGAAACCGCTCTTCTGCGTTCCAAAGCGTTGGCAAGGTGCCGGGCGGCAGCGGCAGCTTGATCGCAATCGCTCCAAGTGTGTTTTCCGGTTGGCGGTTGCCCGCTTCATCAAGAATATGGACCTCATAGCCGGGCATGGCCACTGAGGGGCTGCCAATTTTAATGGGCAGGGCTTCAATGCCCAAAGGATTGCCGGCAATGGTCCAGCCGGTTTCGGTTTGCCACCAGTGGTCAATCACCGGCACGCCCAGCAAATCCTGTGCCCAGTTAATCGTGTCGGGATCAGCCCGCTCGCCAGCCAGATACAGCGCGCGCAATCCGCTGAGATCATATTTGGCTTTAAATGCGCCCTTGGGGTCTTCGCGTTTGATCGCCCGAAAGGCGGTGGGCGCGGTAAAGAAACTGCGCACATTATGTTCTGACATAACGCGCCAAAACGTGCCGGCATCAGGCGTGCCCACCGGCTTGCCTTCAAACACAATTGTGGTGTTGCCATGGATCAGTGGCGCATAGCAAATATAGCTGTGGCCGACGACCCAGCCCACATCCGAGGCCGCCCAAAAGACATCACCGGGATCGACGTTATAGATGTTTTTCATCGACCAGTGCAGCGCCACCAGATGACCGGCGGTGGGGCGCACAACGCCTTTAGGCGCGCCCGTGGTTCCCGATGTATAAAGGATATAGGCTGGATGCATGCCCTCAACCGGGACGCACTCGGCGGGCTCTACGCCCTCTTGCACCGCATCCCAGTCGCAATCGCGGCTGTGCTCTAACGCGGCAGTTTGCTGTTCACGCTGCAAGATCACCACGGTTTCTGGACTATGCTCGGATTGCTCGATGGCCGCATCTATCAGCGGTTTATAGGCAATCACGCGCCCCGGCTCGATGCCGCAGGATGTAGCCAATATGGCTTTTGGCTTGGCGTCATCAATCCGCACGGCCAATTCATTTGCAGCAAAACCGCCAAAGACCACCGAATGAATGGCGCCAATACGGCTGCATGCCAGCATCGCCACAATCGCTTCGGGCACCATCGACATGTAAATAATCACCCGGTCGCCCTTGGTGATGCCCTTCGCGCGCAGCGCACCGGCGAGGCGGGCAGTTTTATCGCGTAGATCGGCATAGCTGATGGTGTCTTTTTGTCCGGTGATGGGGCTGTCATAGATAATCGCGGCCTGCGCGCCTTTGCCTGCAATCACATGGCGGTCGACTGCATTATAGGACAACATCTTCCAAAACATG
>CABZJG010000165.1 GCA_902525995.1 Paracoccaceae bacterium
TGCACGTTTGCGAACGGAAGCGTTTAAAAGTGGATTTATTAACGAATTTAAATGGACATATGAACTAACAAAACTGGTGTAATAGTAGTCATCCTATAGCACCCCACTTAATAATCGTTCGGCCAGGTCCAAAGTGTGACATTTAAAAGGGGATAAATGATAGACAGCCGAAGCTACAAATGTTGCCACCAAAGCACCGCTATAGAGAGCGAGTACAAATATTTGCTCTGACGTCACTAGGCCTGCGGTGTGCATCAACAAAATCACCGCGCAGAAAATGGCGGACAAAACACCGACAACATGCACAACGCCATCAAGCCTGCGTTCAGATTTTACGGATGTAGGATACAATTGAACGGATATTTCCCAAGTAGTTTGGTGTTGCGGCGAGTTTAGCGATTTTCGCCGGTATTTTCAAGGCGGCCGTGGCCGTTGCCTGCACAAGCGGCGATTTTGAGGTATTGGCAAGCGTTCTATGCATGTGTTTCAATGGTTTAGGTCCATTTTGCCGCGCTCAAGTTACAGCTATCGAGCCGCTTTTGTCTGAGGTATATTGGGCTGGCCGTCATGCAGGCCTCGGCGGTGGCTTAAGGTTGCGGATGGCCGCAAGGATCTTACCGAAGATATCACGGGGCACAGCGACCTCGGCTAGCTGGAAGGTGATCTTGCGCGCGTGGCGCACGACCCTTGCTCCAATCTTGATGAGGCGGCTTTGGATGCTGGTCAGAGACCAGTCAGCGACCTCCTCGGGTAGGTCTGCGCGCCCAAGAAAGCTGCCGAGATTGTAGGCCAGTGCGTGAAGCTGGAGCCTGACTTCGTTGTCACAGAAGCGCTTGCAGGAAAGCCGCGTCCAGTTGACCGCGTATTTGCCTTCCTTGATGTGCTGCTCTGCCGTACCGCGTTGGTTGTAGAAGGGGGTGATCCACTCCGGTTCCATCGGCAGGTTGGTGACAACAAAACCCACGCGGGGGAACAGATCACCGGGGTGCCACTCGATCTTGGCAATGACGCGGCGGGCCTTGCTCCATGACGCCGCCCTGTACTCAAAGTCATGATAGAAGCGCCGCACGTAATTGGGCGGCCGCCCCACAGGGCGCTTCAAGAGATGCGAGATTGCCTCCTGCAGCACCGCGTTGCCCTTGAGGCGGACGGCATAGAAATAGCTCTCCGCCTCCAACGTCTCGTAAAGCTCTGGGATGGCAAAGGCGGCATCAGCGCGAAAGAAGCGCATCAGGTCGCGGGTCTTGTAGCGAGCGATGACGGGAGCCAGAACCTCTTTCCAACCATCGGCGCTGTGCACGTTGCCCTTGCGCAGGGCGCAGCGTTCAAGATCACCAAACTGATTGAACACAAACAGCGGGTGATAACACTTGCACCCGAAGTGACCGTTCCAAGCCGTGCCTTCCTGATCGCCATGGGTGGGGCTGACGGAGCTGTCCATGTCCAGTGTAATCCACTTGGGCGGCTGTGCCGCGTGCATCGCGTTGATCCACTGGCCCGGCAGATCGGCCAAGGCAGCCCGATTGTGAGCGGAAGCGAGAATGTCTGTCTCAAACCGGGCCATCTGACTGGTTGAGGCCGCCTGGCTATCAACAGCCCGCCCGCCGACAATTTGGCGCATCACCGGATCACGGGAAAGCCGATCCGCATCGTTGACATCAGGGTATCCGGCCAGCCGACCAAAGGTGGACTGACGAAGAAGGCCGACAAAGTTGTGCACCCCGTTCTTGCCGGTCCGCGTATCCCGCAACGAGCGCCCCGCCATATCATGCAGGCCCAAGGTCCCGTCCAACTCACGAAACAAGAGCAAACCGCCATCGGAGCTGATCTTGGAGCCGTGGAATTTCAGCCGCACCCGAGGGTCAAAATCGACCCGAATATCGCCATTAGAACCCGCACCCGTAGGGTGATCCAGCATCGCAGCCTCCAGTACGAATTAACACGCTGAAATATAACACAAAAACACGCATCGACGAAGCTAAATCACGCAGTTACTTGGGAAATGTGGGTTAGAATAAGTTGGCAAAATCCTTCAAAATCAAATCGCATAGCCGCTTCATCAAGAATGTATTCAGTTTTTGTATTAGCCTTGCTAATTTCTATATATTTATTACTTTATATATTGAACCCGGAAGCAACCTATTTACCTGTTGTTTTTATTTTATTTTTTTGTTCAGGTGGTTACGTGTTAGTACAACACTTAGTTCTCTTCGGCATTCACTTGTGGCACAAATTCAGCGCCCCCGAGTAGGCTTACAAAGTCTTAAACGATATTTTCAAATAAGTTCGTGTGGCTTAGAGTGCGGCCGTTTCTTGTTCATTTTCAAAGCTGACGGCGTCGTTGGCTAAAAAATGATGTACTTTGAGAGCTCGGTAGTCATTTTGCCGGAACGTTTCAAAAGACTTCTGCACAACGCTGAAGGACCCAAATTGGGGTCAAGTAAGGCTCAGTGAATTAAACCCCTCTAAGGCATTCAAAATCGTTTTAAACCAGTGTGTTGAGTATACTAGAAAAATAAGTCAAATTTAGAACCCTCCGTTCCCAAAAATGTATTAATAACAATAATTTATTTTTCTTAACGGGGTATTTAACACTGAGCCGTAATCGTCCCCTGATTGATTCAGCCGTACTCCAGCGGCTGGATTATGGCAAGGGTAATCCTTGCTCTCGGCAATAAGCTTCCAAGGCCTTTCGGATAACGACTACCTTTTTCCATTCATTTTTTTCCGCCTCGGCGTCAATCATATTTTTGAAGCGCACTGGTATTCTGAAGGTGACCGTAACGCTTTTTTCTTGGTTTGCCTTGCTCCGCGTATGCGCAAGAACTTCATCATTGGTGGCAACACCTTGCCGAACAGCAACTTCGTCAATCTTTCTTAATGTTTCCTCAGTAATTTCTTTCGTGACTGATGGAATATTTCTTTTGCGTACCTTTGGAACTTGATCTTCTTCTGAACTACCTGAATCGTTACGAACACTACTTTTAAATTCAAATGGATTACTCATCTCTCCCCTCCTGTGCTATCCTTTCCAGTCTATCTAAAACCGCCTCAGTGAATGCGGCAGCTTCTAATTGCGCCTTACGCTTTCCCACGTGATCAGGAATGGTGCGAAGGTCTCCGCCGAAGCTAAATAACCATGAATAAGGAACACGCTTCATTAAACTAGGATGGATGAGATCTACCCCCTGCCCAACTAAGGCAGCCTCAACGCCCTTTGCTTCATTACTTTTGACCCCCGAGACTTCATTGAGAACAAATGTGTGTTCTATTTTTTTCCCCAAATATTCCTCTTCTTCCTTAATTATATCTCTTGTTTCCATTCCAATTTCTGCGTCAATTCGCTGAGGTTTGGTCGGAGTCAAAACAAGATCAGCCCTCGAGATTGACCTTGAGGTTAGCATTGATGAAGCGCCTGGAAGATCAATAATTACGAATCCGCCATCAACATCGAGAGCTTTTATTGTTGGAATAATTGTCCCTTTGTCCTGATTTCGTATTAGTTCAAGACGGTCTGGCGCATTGTTGTTTTGAGCACAAACAGAAAAATAACGTGTGATTGTTAAATTTGGATCGCAATCGACAATCTTAACGTTATTGCCCGCATGAGCTATTTCAGTTGCTAATAATATAGATGTGGTTGATTTTCCGACACCACCCTTCGCGTTTGTCACTACAATTGTAGGCATAAGCTCTCCTGTTTTGAGTATCTAAGTTCTTCTCGGCAGTAAAGTACTCTATTTTACTTTACAATACAATATAGTACAATACAATATAGTACAATACTTTATACTAACCTGAATTTTGGATAAGTGGCTTTTTAAGAAGGTACATGTTACCCCCCCAAATCCTTGTAGCCCATTGATGTATATATGTTTTATTTTGCCGTCTCTTATACTCGGCGTGTTAGGGTGGCAAAAGCGCCCAAATTTTTACGTATGCGTGGCGACCAATTTCGCTATTTACGGGAAAGCTAACTGTGCGATGAGCTCCAAATAATGAATAATTACAGATATTTGGGCGCTAAATCGGTCGGAATTTTGCGACCACTTATCCAGAACTCAGGTTATACTAGCTTCAATCGTTAAACTTTGGGGATTTATATATATTTGTACAAAATTTACCCCTAACCGTAACAAAGGCAGACCACAAAGGTACCTCTAACTATCAGACCGCGTA
>CABZJG010000166.1 GCA_902525995.1 Paracoccaceae bacterium
TTTGGCGGCCACTGTTTTTCAGCACTATGGCAATGGTTTTACAACGTTTTTTAAGGTTCGTGCCACCTTGCGGATGCCGCTAAAATCGCATAGGCAGAGCCTGAAAACAAGACCGAGGAGCTCAAAATGGCAGGGTTAATCTGGGGCGGTGCACTGGTGTCGCTCGTTGGGCTTTCAGGGCTATTTTACTGCATTTTCAAAGTCGCTCGCGCCAAGCGATCGGCGATCGATGATGAGGCGTTGAAAGCAGTGCTTCAATCCATTGTGCCAGTGAACCTAGGGTCATTACTGTTGTCGGTTTTAGGCCTAATTCTAGTCGTGATCGGTGTTTTCTTCGGCTAGAGGCTCAGGCGGTCGGTGGACCGCCAATGACGCGGCCCAGAACTATTGGGTGGCAGCAAAAGCTAACTGCTACAAGTTTGCGCTGCTCTGACCCAGCGCACAGCACTTTCTATCGTGGGCGGCAAAGAGACCGCCACCTGTGATGTAAAGTCGTTGAAGGCCTGCTCATTTAACTGATTAAGTCCGACAATAACCGGGATATCCTGAGACAGCGCCTCGGCGATGACCTCACGAAATCCGCGTCCTTGGGCTTCGTGTTTGCCGAACTTGTTGATGATCAACACATCCGCACCGTTGGCCAGGCTCTCTTTGGTGTGACCCACAGCCAATTCCAGGGCAGACGGATCCAACCTGCATCCTTTCGAACCTTTGCCTAAAGACTGAGAAATGCGGATCGTTGGGCCCTCGGGAAGCACCTGCACATCCATATCGCAGCCGGCACAATCCTCACGGTCTGAATTGATCTGAACGGTGCCGCAGACGATAAAGCCCAATGCGGCCAATTCTGTTGCAACAGCAGCCAGCAGAAGGTCGGTGCCGCCGCGGCTTGGTTCCATCGTATAGGCGATTTTCATGTCAAAATACCTTATGTCTTTGACGCTCAAGACCGATCGAGCCTAATTTGGCCTTACACAAAAATTACGTTCAGTACGAGGAAAATCACAGCAGATAAGAGCGCGGCGGCGGGCACTGTGATAACCCAAGCGGCGATTATGGTCATAAAATGTGACCGGCGTACGAGTTTTCGGCGTTTTCGCTCTTCTGGGGCCAGCCTGCCGGATTGGGCCAATTTCGCCATTTTCTGGGTTCGGCGTTTGACTTCATATTCGCGGTAAAACCCAACCCCGAACACAGCCCCGACAGCAATATGTGTGGAACTGACAGGCAGCCCGAGCCAAGAAGCAACAATCACAGTGATCGCTGCAGAAAGCGCAACGCAATAGGCGCGCATTGCATTTAGTTTGGTGATCTGGCTGCCCACCATGCGGATCAGCTTTGGCCCGAATAAAAACAAACCAAAAGAAATACCAAAGGCGCCGATGACCATCACCCAAAGCGGGATGGCGACCTTGGTGGCGGAACCGTCGAACTCCAAAGCATGCACAATGGCGGCCAAAGGCCCCACCGCATTTGCCACATCATTGGCCCCATGGGCAAAAGATAAAAGCGCAGCTGAAAAAATCAGGGGCACGTTAAACAGGATCTTCAGGGATTTATTGTGATTTTCCAGACCTTGCGATTGCCGGTTTATCAGGGGGCGAGAGACAAAATACAAAAGGAGCCCGATACACGCGCCAATGGACAGAGCAAGTCCCAGATCAACTTTGTAGACCCGCTTAAGGCCTTTGAGCGCCAGATAAGAGGCAAAGGCGGCTGCCATGATCCCGATCAGCACCGGCACCCAGCGCCGCGCGGCGGCAATTTTATCTTCCTGATAGATGATCTTTGCTTTGATGAACGCCAAGAACATCGCGGCGATAATTCCGCCAAGCACTGGCGATATCACCCAACTGGCGGCAATTTTGCTCATGGTGGCCCAGTTTACTGCGCCAAAACCTGCCGCAGCAATCCCCGCACCCATAACGCCGCCCACCACCGAATGGGTGGTAGACACAGGCGCCCCGACATAGGTTGCCAAGTTGACCCACATCGCCGAGGAAATCAGTGCTGCCATCATCGCCCAAATGAATATTTCTGTTTCGGCAACACCGGCAGGATCAATGATACCTTTTGAAATTGTGCTGACCACATCGCCACCTGCCAAAAGCGCGCCAGCGCTTTCGGCCACGGCGGCAATTAAAATGGCACCGCCCATGGTCAGCGCATTGGCGCCCACGGCGGGGCCCATATTATTGGCCACGTCATTGGCGCCGATATTCAGCGCCATATAGGCCCCGAAAACTGCGGCGGCCACTATGATGAGAAACGGCGGTTGCTGCCAAAACACCAGCGCCGCAAAAAGACCAGCCAGGATCAAGAAAATCAAAGCAATTCCAAAACCGACCATCGGCTTGGCTACAAACTTCGTGGCCAATTCAATTTGGCCCAGCCGGCCCAGATCTCGGTCTAGCTGTTTCCACTGGTTTGTGTTGGGATCTGACATAAGGGCCTCTTTGAGTTTGCTCGTAGACTAAGCTGTCTTGGCTTATACGTCTAAATTTTTTTGTATAAGTAAAGAGGGTTTGTTCTAAATGATCCGGATGAGTTCTTTCAATTCAGGTTCGCTCAATAATTCAATGGCCTCGCCCTTTGAAACCCAGCGCCTTTTTCGTTTCTTGCTTTCTGGAAAGTCGTCTTCTAGCGCATCCACCTCAATCAAATACACATCAACCAAACAAGACAGTGCGGTGCCGTTTTTCTGCTCTTTTTGATAGGTGTAGTGTCCAAGCTTTTGTTCTTGAATTTGGCCCTTTCTGACCCCGGCTTCTTCCCACGCTTCCTCAAGGGCGGTTTCAGGAAAGCTTTTGCCTTCCATGGGCCAGCCTTTAGGGATAATCCAGCGGCCTTTCCTACGGCTTGTGACCAAAAGAAATTCTAGTCCATGCTGGCCTTTGCGCGTGCAAAGGGCTGCAACCTGACGGCCATGAGGGCGCATCATCATGGATAAGAGAGCATCCCCAAAACCGCGGGCAATATGTGAAAATTTTGCCATCAATTTGCTATTCAATTACATTTTTATAAGATAATACAATATCTTGTGGGAAATGGCAAATTCTCTTGCACTCTGACAAGGAAAAGGCCTTAAGATCAAAAAATATAAAATTTATAAAATTTTGAAATGATAATTTGAAAAAATAGAAGAAAATTGACCATTTTTAGGCCTTAATGTCTTAGCTGGTCCTCCAAACGCAGGAGCAAATATGCAGGAAACCGAATTGAGCCTCAAGGGGCTGGAAGTTTTTAAGCTCACAGCGGCCTTAGGGTCTGTCCGCGCTGTGGCCAAAGAGACCGGGCTTTCGATCAGCACCGTTTCGCACCATTTGCGCAGTTTAGAGACCAAGCTGGGCGTAAATTTGCTGGATCATAAACGCCGACCCATGGTCCTAACCCCGGCAGGGCGCGAATTTTTAAAATATGTCGAGCAGGCCTTGATGTTGATCCGGAAAGGACAGGCCGAGGTGATGACCGGCAATGTCCATGAAGCGCGCATGCTACGGCTCGGGTTAATCGAGGATTTTGACAATGAGATCGGCCCTGATCTTGCGGTACGTTTGGCCAGAACCATGCCGCAATGCAATTTTACCCATCGCACCCGCTCCAGTCATGAAATCCTCGATTTGCTGCGCCGGCGTGCGATTGATATTGGTATCGCCAATATGCCCATCGATGGTGCGCCCGATTTGCAGGAAACGCCTTTTCTGCGCGATCCGTTTGTTCTAGCTCTGCCGGTCAATTGCCAACATACGCCAGCCGATCTGCTTGACGGCTTAGAGGGTTTGCCGTTTTTGCGCTACGATGCTGGTCAAATTATTAGCAACCAGATCGAAACCCAGCTTAGGCGTTTGAAGATTAATCTGCCCCGGCGGTTTGAAATCGAAAGCAATCAGACCTTGATGGCAATGATCGCAGAAGGGGGGGGGATGGGCCATTACCACCCCGCTATGCTATATGCGTGCGAGCCGGTTCCATACAAAAGTAAAGCTTTTTCCGTTTCCTGAAAAGGCCTTCGCCCGCTCAATTTCCATATTTGCAACGCCAGAATGCGCCACCAAATCCCAACGGATCGTTCAGGATATCATGGGGCGATTGATCGAAAAACGCGCACTTGAACCGGTTCTGTCGCAAAGTTTGACTGTGTTTTTGCATTGGTTCAGTGTTGTGCGATATTGTT
>CABZJG010000167.1 GCA_902525995.1 Paracoccaceae bacterium
TGAGGCCTTGCCATATTTATAGCGTTCCCATGCCGCCCAAGTTAGCGAGGCTGTTGCGGCAGAGATATGGGTGACCGTCAGCACCATGGCCGCGCCGCCATCTGCGGCCAGCTGCGAGCCGCCGTTAAAGCCGAACCAGCCAACCCACAGCATTGCGGCGCCGATCATGACGTAGCCGGGGTTATGCGGCGGTGTGGTTTTGTTTTTGCGTGCGCCGAGGAAAAACGCCAAGACCAAAGCGGCCAGACCAGCGGTTTCGTGCACAACAATGCCGCCGGCAAAATCTCTGACGCCAATTGCGCCCAGAAGTCCACCGTCGCTCAGCATGCCGCCGCCCCAAATCCAGTACACCACAGGTGCATAGCACAGCAGCATCCACAGGCCCGAGAAGGTCAGCACAAAGGCAAAGCCAACGCGTTCAACATACGCGCCCACTATCAGTGCCGGTGTGATGATCGCAAAAGTCATCTGAAAGGCAAAGAACAGAACTTCGGGGAGGGTGCCGCTCAGGCTGTCGGTTGTCACGCCGGACAGGAACATTTTGTCCAATCCACCCCAGAAGCCGCTGGTGCCGCTGCCAAAGGCGATTGAATAGCCCAGCGCCAGCCATAGCACGCTTATCAGGCAGGCAATTGCGTAGCAGTGCATGAAAACACTCAGCACATTGCGCGCGCGTACCAACCCGCCATAAAATAGGGCAAGGCCCGGCAATGTCATAAACAGCACAAGCGCTGTGGCGACGATAATCCAAGCGGTATCCGCTCCGTTCATTTGATTGATCCGCCTAGATACGTTTTTCACGGCAAAAACCCTAAAAACGGTCAAAAACAAAGCAATTGCTGCTAAATGGAGCGCTCAGATGAGGGGGTAGACATGAAAAGCACAAAATTTGTGCAAAAGGCGTTCAAGATGAAAAAAATGGCGGAAGATCAATTTTGCTTAAGCGCCTCAAGCAGCATCCCCATGGCGTAATCACGGGCGGCAATGCGGACCGCATCGCGGCCTTTTGCGCCAAATTCGATGGTTTCGCTGGTCACCGCGCCGCCAGAGAGGGCCAGCCCAAAGCAGACCCGCCCTTCGGGTTTATGATCGCTGCCGCCCGGCCCGGCGATGCCGGTAATCGACAGTGCAATATCGCCGCCTGAGCGGTCAAGCGCGCCGCGCGCCATGGCCTTGGCCATCGGCTCTGAAACCGCCCCGTGACGCGCCAAAGTATCTGCCGATACGCCCAGCAGTTCAATTTTGGCCGCATTGGAATAGGTCACAAAACCGCGCTCAAAGATGGCTGATGATCCGGGCAGGTCGGTCAGCGCCGCAGCCAGCATACCGCCGGTACAGCTTTCAGCGACCGCAATCTTTCGCTTTGCTTGTGTTGCCAATTGTAAAATCATCTCGCGCATGGGGCTATAGTCCTTGTCGCGTAAAGATCACGATCGCGACACCGACCGCGGCCAAAACGCCTGCGATACAGTCGTCGAGCATGACCCCCAAGGCGTCATCGCGTCTGTCGGCCCATCCAACCGGACCGGGCTTTGTGATGTCAAACAGGCGAAACAGCACAAAGGCTGCGGCCCATTCCGGCCAGAGCGCGCTGGTCTGTGTGTTTGACAGCGACATCAAAAACGCAAGAGGCAGCAGGGCAATCCATTGTCCGGCCACCTCGTCGATCACCACTTCTGAGGGATCATGGGATGCGGCGGCGCGGATATAGTTGGCCGTGGCCCACCATCCTACAAAAAATATTGCCGGGGTCAAAACAATGACGCCCCCCACGCCGGTGAGTTGGTAGCTGGCCCAAAACAGCGGCAGCGTGGCCAGTGAGCCCCATGTCCCGGGCGCGGGGCGAAGGTGGCCAATGCCAAACAGCGTGGCGATCGGCGCGCTCATGATTTAAATAGCGCTGCGGTTGCAATTGCAGCGATCCCTTCTTGGCGGCCGGTAAATCCCAATCGCTCGCTGGTGGTGGCTTTCACACTGATACGTGTTGGCTCTATACCTATAATCTTTGCCAGATTGGCTTGCATGGCAGCCGCGTGCGGCCCTATTTTGGGCAGCTCGCAAATAATAGTGCAATCTATATTGCCAATGTCAAAGCCCCTTGCACGCACCAACTCTGCCGCATGCGTTAAGAACACCGCACTTGCGGCATCTTTCCATTGTGGATCAGAAGGTGGGAAATGCCGGCCAATATCGCCCTCGGCTATAGCCCCATAAAGCGCATCAGTGATGGCGTGCATGGCCACATCGGCATCCGAATGCCCTTTCAGCTGGGCTGTATGCGCGATCGGCACGCCGCATAGGACCGCTTCATTGCCGGGCTCAAACGCATGGACGTCATAGCCATTTCCCAAGCGAATATCTGTCATGTGCGATCCTTTTAGTGCTTCGGCGGCGCGCGCAAAATCTTCTGGTCGGGTGATTTTCAAATTGCGTTCATCGCCGTCAACGATGACCACCTCTAACCCGGCGCGCAGGGCCACTTCAACATCATCTGCCGCAGGCGCGTCATTGGCGTGATGGGCTTTCAAAATGGCATCGAAGTGAAATCCTTGCGGGGTTTGGGCGCGGTATAGCCCATCGCGTGCGCGGCTTTCGGTGACTTGGCCGTTCGCGCCCTGCCACAGCGCGGCGGTGACGGGCAGGGCGGGGGCCGCAGCTGGGTGGGTGGCAAGGGCGCCCAGCACGCGCTCTATGACAGCATCACTGAGCGCAGGGCGGGCGACATCATGGATCAGCACATGATCGGGCGTGTTGGCGGCCAAAGCGTATAGCCCATTGCGCACCGAAGCGTCGCGGGACGCGCCGCCCTGGGTGATTTCGCATTGCGTGGATTTCAGTAGGTCCATGTCGTCGGGATGCAGCACCACCATAATGCGGTCAATGCGCGGATGTCGGGCAAACCGTTCCAGCGTATGCTCGATAACTGGCCTTCCGGCAATATGCTGCCATTGCTTTGGCTTTGCGCCGCCGGCGCGGCTGCCACGTCCTGCGGCGACAATTAAAGCGGCAACGCTCATATGATGATCCATGGCTGTTCAATAAAAGAATTGCTCTCTGTCTACGCGCTCACAAACCATGACGCAATCTTGGAATTAGTCCCGAAAAAACGACTATAAAATAGGCAAATGCAAAAAAATGTTTAATTAATTGGCGATAACGCCTTGTTTTGGGGCGTGTGTTGACCTATTTTCGCTCGAAAGGAGCCTATTTCGTGCAATTATCCTCTGGGGCTTTGTCTCTTTCACCACCGATATTCTTGGCGCCACTGGCCGGAATAACCGATCTACCGTTTCGCCAAATCGTTTCGCGATTTGGGGCGGGAATGGTCGTGAGCGAAATGGTAGCATCGCAAGATATGGTGATCGGGCGGGCAGGCACCCGCGAGAAAACCGAATTGGGCCTCGAGGCTGAAAATACCGCGGTTCAGCTTGCCGGGCGCGAAGCCCATTGGATGGCAGAGGCTGCCCGTATGGTGGAAGCCAATGGCGCGCAGATGATTGATATCAATATGGGCTGCCCCGCGAAAAAAGTGGTCACCGGATATTCAGGATCTGCGCTGTTGAAAGACCTTGATCATGCGCTGGGCCTGATCGAGGCTGTGGTGGCTGCTGTTAAGCTGTCGGTGACATTGAAAACCCGTCTGGGGTGGGATGACACAAACCTGAATGCACCAGAGCTTGCAAAACGGGCCGAGGCTGCTGGCATCCAGATGATCACAATCCATGGCCGCACCCGCTGCCAGTTTTACAAAGGTCGCGCAGATTGGGCCGCCATTGCGCGGGTCAAAGAGGCGGTCAAAATCCCCGTGATTGCCAATGGCGATATTATAAGCCTCGACAGTGCAAAGCAGGCTTTGGCGCTGTCTGGTGCGGATGGAATTATGGTTGGTCGCGGCGCGCAAGGGCGGCCATGGCTATTGTCGGAATTGGCCCATGCGCTCTTTAAAGCGCCAAAGGTTGCGCGCCCCACTCTTAAAGAGTTCCGCCAGTTGGTGGAAGAACATTACGACAGTATTTTACAGTTTTACGGGCGCGAACTTGGGGTGCGTGTCGCGCGCAAGCATTTGGGGTGGTACATGGATGAAGCTGGAACAGCGCAGGTCCTGCGCCGCAAAATTCTGACGGCCGCAACCCCTGAGGATGTTTTTGAGGCTTTGCCAGATGCA
>CABZJG010000168.1 GCA_902525995.1 Paracoccaceae bacterium
TTGAGATGCCTATAGACTTTCGTATTCTTGACGACTCTGATCATCTTCTTGGTGGTTCCAAACTGTTGGATGCCGTGCAAAAGAGTGTGGGCTACGCTCAGGTAAACGATGGAATTGGGTTGACCAAAGGCAAGGCATTCAACCGCAAGTTTGCCACATGGGCGGCTGAGAACTTCAACTGGTCAGAGTATTCATCGGATGAATTGCTGCGCATCCAAAAAGTGTTGGATGAGGGGGATGTGATCCCCGTCCTTGTCCTGCATGAGCTGATGATCTCGATGAAGCTAGGCCGTCATGTCAAAGGTAAATGGCATTTTAACAAGAAGGCGGAATCTCTCGTAAAAACGCCGGGTGCGCTTCAAGCCGAGCTGACTAAAGGCTTCCTTTTCGAGTTTGATCATACACGGATACAAGGCTTTCCCTTCGTGGCCCCCGGCAATTGGGACATTTGGCTGAATGTCATCAATGTCGAAGCGCATGAAGGTGTGAGCGAAGCATCTTTGCTCAAGACATTTTATGGTGTTGAATATGTTGCTGCCGAGGATCGCGAGTTCTGGAACTACGCCTCTTTCCTTTCTTGGCAAGTTCTCAAGCCCCTGAGTTGGCTTGGGTATCTAGAGGAAACCGAACTGGATGGTATGTACTCTTCGTTGGATCGAACGATCTGGACCAAAACTCCACTGTGGCAGAGAACCTTCAAGCTCGACACAGACAATGAACTCCGCCCACGTATCGTTCACTGAGTAACCCATGGATCTTCTACAACTCGATGACTTCGATCTGATCCGCGTGGTTGAGGAAGATCACGATTTCCATATTTACGCCAAGCTCTCAGATGAGACGACGCACTGCGAGCATTGTGGAAAGTATGGCATTATCGGTTTTGGAAGGCGTGAGCAGATCATCAAAGACCTGCCGCGCCTTGGTAAACGGTCCTCGATCTATGTTGAAACCCGGCGTTGGCGCTGCAAGCATTGTGGTAAGACCTTCTATGAAAACTTGCCCCACATGGACGAAAAGCGCCGGATGACCGATAGACTCGTACAGTGGATCGGCGAGCAGGCCGTGCGGCGCACCTATTCCAGCGTGGCTGACGGGGTGGGCGTGACCGAAGGCACGATCCGTCTCGTCTTTGCAGAGTATGTACAGCGCAAATACGACGCCATGCGCTTTGCAACACCTCGTTGGCTGGGCATTGATGAAATACACCTCATCAAACCACGCTGCGTCCTCACCAACGTCGAGAAACTGACAGCCTTCGATATTCTTGAAAACCGCAACAAGAAGACGGTCGCAGAACGACTTGCCTGGCTCGATCACCGCAGGAGCATTGAACTGGTGACTATTGATATGTGGCGACCATATCGAGATGCCGTCGCTTCGGTTCTCCCTGATGCTACAGTCGTCGTGGACAAGTTCCATGTAGTGCGGATGCTGAATGCGGCCTGTGAGACGGTCAGAAAGGCGTTGCGAGCCGAACTCACGCCCGCCGAGCGTCGTGGATTGGTGAATGATCGTTTTCTGATCCTCAAACGAAAACACCGGCTAAATGGCAAAGAACACATGATGCTGTCTGGGTGGTTGGAAAACTATCCGGCGCTGGCGATGGCCTATGAGATCAAAGAAGCGGGCTATCGCATCTACGACGCCAAAACCCGCGATGAAGCCGATGCTGCCTTTGAAGAATGGCGGGCGTCCGTCCCCCAAGAGATGAAAGGTGCATTTGGCGACTTCGAGCGGGCATGGCGTAATTGGCGTGAGGAAATCATCGCTTACTTCGATTGCCGCGCGACTAACGCCTATACCGAAAGCCTGAACAACTTGATCCGGGCCACCAATCGTGTAGGGCGCGGATACTCGTTCGAAGCACTGCGCGCGAAGGTGCTGTTGTCGGAAGGGCCGGAAAAGCAAGCAGCGGCTCGTCCAGCTTTCCAGAAGATGTTGAGCCGTGATCTCACCATCGAGAGGACAGTACATCAAATGCGCGCTCCTACGCGCTATGGAACGCTCCTGTCAACACTGCCCGAGATTCTTCGAAAGAGCGATTTGGACCCAAAACAATTATGAATTACGGATACCCACTTTTAAAAGGTCAGAGTATCGGTGTTCAAGAATGCGATGTATGCAGGCCAATACGTGATCAAATTCTGTCGTTCGGCAGGTTCCCGAAACCTCTAAGAATGTTGGAAAAAAACCGTAGTAAAATCGTCTCAAATCTGTTTCGTTTAGATTTTTTTCAAAATCAAACGTGCTTGTTCCTAATCCAAATGCCAATGCCGTTTTATTTTTAAAGCATAGTAATCGCTGGTCTTCGGATAACCTTGTGTGCGCCAAAATGACCACTGAGTTTACTTCAAAACGTGAGTTTTTGCCTTCAATGTGAGAACCGGAAGGAAAGATAAGACAATCATCCCCATCTCTAGCATTGCCTACACTAACCCGAGACTCCCGTTGGTGAAGTGCTTCGAACAATGGGGTGTTTGGCCATAGACCTTCCAATCTTTGTCGCAATCCAGGGTCCATAAATTCACCCTTTGGTGTAAAGTCGGCGACAACGAGACCGAAAGAATAATCATCGCTCGTTGAAATCTCATCATTACCACTTAGAATAAGCTCGTTTGCCGATGCCATCGCATAAAATTCAACAAATAATTTAGCTCTCTCCAATACCTTGGAACTGTTGCCACTTTCATCATGAAAACCGACCTTAACGGGACTGCGCCAATAGGGTGGAATATCGTTATCATGCAGAAGATAAAAATAGCGAACCCTATCTTCCTGCGTGCCAGCCGTTTGATCGACACTTTGAGCGCTGCTCATAAATGGCAGGCACAATACGCCAAATGCAAAGAAGGCACAGGCTGAGGCCCAACGTTTACAACTTAGTCCCATAATTTCCTCCAAGTGTTATCATGCCAAGCTTTCGGAAAAAGCGATCCGAACCACCTGCGTATCCGCCTATAATGACTCCTACGCCTGCACCTATTGGTCCGCCTAAAGCAAATCCAGCTGAGCTACCAATCCAAGCGGCTCACCACCTGCAGCAGTAGGGCCGCCAGAGAGTTCCACCCCAACATGGTTATTTCCTAATTCTACTTTTCCGTCTGTGCCCTCGGAGCCACGTACCTTAGTTTTAGAACCCATTTCTCTTCCCTGCTTTAAATTTTGAATGAATGTACCTAATAATCGGAATGCCTGTGTATAAAGACCATAGCAAGAATACCCAAATCACCAATTGTGCTATAATCACTTCATGGTTGGGGAAGTACCTCAAGCCAAGAATTAAAAGAAAACTTATGCCGACATAAGACAGCACAATCACCGTTAAGAATAATAGCGGTCTCTTATTAATTTGATCTTCGATGTGTTGCATTCCAATC
Source organism: Paracoccaceae bacterium (assembly GCA_902525995.1). Classification (GTDB taxonomy): domain Bacteria; phylum Pseudomonadota; class Alphaproteobacteria; order Rhodobacterales; family Rhodobacteraceae; genus CABZJG01. The sequence goes on from CABZJG010000168.1 coordinate 3,381, forward strand.
ATTATTTTTCTCCCACTTACGAAAGCTGTTCCTAATTGGCTTTCCATTAATCTTAAAAAGACGATAAATTCCGAACGTGATCCACATCCACTCATTTGCGAGCATGACGACTACAGTACAAATGCAAAGCAACCAAACCCAAACTGGCAGCATCAAAAAGGCAATTATCAGCCCATTTAGCCGAGTTAATTCGGAAATTGCGAATACCACCCATGATGAAAGCAGGGCTAAAACAACGACGACCAATAAACCGAGAAGTGAAGCCGCAAGAGGCTTCTTGTCATATCCATGCAAATATCGAGTCAACATTTTATTCATATCTATATCTTAATCCCATAGTTTCCCCCTAAGGTCGTCATGCCAAGCTTTCGGAAAAAGCGATCCGAGCTGGCAGGGTTGGTGCCGGATGTGGCGTGATAGATCACGTATGATGCACCCATAGCCTTGGCCCAAACTTCAAACCGCGCGTAAGACGAAGGGCTGCCTGAACCGCCTCTACCCCCGCCGTCAAACATATCTTTAAATGATGTAAATCCCAAAAATGGCATTTGTTCTTCTCCTGTCTAAAATACTTTATTTTGTTTATCTATGAGGGGCGTCACCCGCCGTTCACGATCTCTTCAATCAGATTGCGCATTTCTGAATTTGGCATGATGGGCTGACCGTCCAGATCTTCCCCAAGAGCGGCCAAAGTTGCACTAAGCACGCAAGTTTCAATATCTGCCAATATGGGTGCATCCGCGCTTTCGATCAAAACGACACTGAATTCGTTACTATTTGGAAAA